>NZ_JBQDLF010000050.1:0-24255 GCF_052095815.1 Brachybacterium sp.
CCGACGCGCCGGCCCGCCGCGCGACGTGCGCTACACCCTCATCTGGGAAGAGCCGGTGAAGCCCGTCGGTGCAATCGCGAAGGGCATCGCGCTGGGACCGCCGAGCATCTGCCGCGACGTGTCGACCTCGGAGACATCCCGGAGCACCGCGGGGTTGAGCTGCACGTCGGCGAACGCCTGCCGGGCACGGCCCAGCGAGAGCTCCGATTCCGCGGCGCCGTCGGTGTAGTCGAAGGCGGCCCGAGGCGTGCGACGCTTCGCGATCGCTCGCAGATCCTCGATGGTCAGCGCTGCGTGGAGCCGGCGCCGACGGGCGTTGACGTCGGGGGCCTTGAACTGCATCAGCTCGAGCAGTTCACGGGGCTGGGGGAGCTGTCTTCTCATGGGTCGTCTGCTTTCGATAGGCGCGACGTGGCACAGGGCCGTATGGCGTGATGATCTTGGAACGTCCGACAGGTCACCCGGAGGGGATCGACGGGCTGAACCGCTCCAGCTCAACGCTCGCCCGCACCAGCCCGCGCAGCGCGCCGTGCTCACCGGGGACGGCACCCAGCGCCCGGGCCTGCAGCGCGACGTTCCCCAGCGCCGTGGCCTCCATCGGGCCGGCGACCACCTCGATGCCGAGGGCATCCGCGGTGAGCTGATTCAGCAGCGCGTTGCGGCTCCCACCTCCCACCACATGCAGACGCTCCGGCAGCGGCATCCGGGCGAGCCGGCACGCGGTGTGGAGCTCCTCCCGGTAGGTCACGGCGAGGGACTCGAGGATGCAGCGCACCAGCTGCGCCGGGGTGCGGGGTCGCTCGTCCTCCCCTGCGAGCCGGCGGGCCGCGAGCATCACCCGGTCCGCCATCCGGCCGGGGGCGAGGAACGCCGGATCGGTGGGATCGATCCGGAAGCGATGAGCGGGCATCACGGCCGCGGCGGCGAGCAGATCGGCGAGATCCACGCGCGCCCCCTCCTCCTCCCATTGCCGGATCGACTCGCTGACCAGCCACATTCCTGCCACGTTCTTGAGGAAGCGGGTGGTGCCGTCGACCCCGCCCTCATTCGTGAATCCGGCCTCGAGCGCAGCCGCAGTGCTGACCGGTGCGCTCAGCTCGAGCCCGATCAGAGACCACGTGCCCGAGGAGATGAAGGCGACGGGGTGAGCATCGTCCGCGGCCGGCACCGCGAGCACCGCCGAAGCGGTGTCATGGGAGCCGACGGCGATGACCGGCACCTCACCGATCCCGAGCTCGCGCACGAGCTCCGGCAGCACTGTGCCCAGGCGCTCGCCGGGGGAGATCAGCGGCGCCAGCAGGTCCGGGTCCACGCCGGCAGCGGTCAGGAGCTCTGCGGACCATCCCTGCCCACCCACCGCGAGCATCCCGGTGCTCGACGCGTTGGTGCGCTCGGTGCGACGCTCGCCGGTGAGCAGGTACCCCAGCAGATCCGGGACCATCAGCAGCGTCGAGCCGGGAGGCAGCGTCGCCGGGCGGTCGTCGGCCACCAGCTGATAGAGCGTGTTGAAGGGCTGCTGGGCGATGCCGGTGAGCGTGTACTGCCGCTCGCGCGACACCTGCTCCGCGAAGGACTCCGGGATCCCGTCGGTGCGGTGATCGCGGTAGGCGACCACCTCGCCGAGGACTTCGCCGCTGCCGGGCACCGAAGCACCGTCAGCCCCGACGAGATCGGGACCCACCAGGCCGTAGTCCACCGCCCAGGAGTCGATCCCGATTGAGGCGAGGCCGGTCAGACCGCGCTCCACGGCCCCGTCGTGCGCGGCACGCAGCCCCTGTCGCACCTCTGCCCAGAGGGCGTCGATGTCCCAGCGCAGTTGTCCGTCCTCGTCCCGCAGCCGGTTCTCGAAGCGGTGTGCCGCGATCAGCTCGATGCGACCGTCCGCGAGGACCCCGAGCATCACCCGGCCCGAGGTCGCCCCCAGGTCGACCGCCGCGACGGCCAGCGGCTCCCCGGCACCCTGCGCGTCGTTCATCGCAGGAACGCGGCTGCGACCCCGGCATCGACCGGGATATGCAGGCCGGTGGTGTGCGAGAGATCCCCGGCGGTCAGTGCGAAGACGGCGTTCGCGACGTTCGCGGGCAGCACCTCCCGCTTCAGCAGCGTGCGCTGGGCGTAGAACTCGCCGAGGTCCTTCTCTTCGACCCCGTACACCTTCGCGCGGGAGGCGCCCCAGCCGCCGGCGAAGATGCCGGAGCCGCGGACCACCCCGTCGGGGTTGATGCCGTTGACGCGGATCTGGTGGCCGCCGAGCTCGGCGGCGAGCAGCCGCACCTGGTGGGCCTGATCGGCCTTGGTCGCCGAGTAGGCGATGTTGTTGGGCCCGGCGAACACGGAGTTCTTCGAGGAGATGTAGATGATGTCCCCGCCCATGGCCTGGTCGATCATCACCCGGGCCGTCTCGCGGGAGACCAGGAACGAGCCCCGCGCCATCACGTCGTGCTGGAGGTCCCAGTCCTTCGCGGTGGTCTCCAACAGCGGCTTGGACAGCGAGAGCCCGGCATTGTTGACGATCAGGTCCAGCCCACCGAAGGCGAGGACCGCCTCAGCGACGGCCTGCACCACGGCCGCTTCATCGGAGACGTCGGCGCGCAGCGCCACCGCCTTGTCGGACCCGCCCAGCTCCTGCGCGGTCTGCTCGGCATTCTCGAGGTTCAGGTCGGCGATGACGACGCAGGCATCCTCGGCGACCAGGCGCTCGGCGGTCGCCTTCCCGATCCCGGAGCCGCCGCCGGTGACGAGCGCGACCCGGCTCGCGAGCGGCTTGGGTGCGGGCTTGCGCTGCAGTTTCGCCTCTTCGAGGGACCAGTACTCGATGCGGAACTTCTCCGACTCGTCGATCGGGGAGTACGTCGAGATCGCTTCCGCGCCGCGCATCACGTTGATCGCGTTGACGTAGTACTCGCCGGCCACGCGCGCCGTCTGCTTGTCGGCCCCGAAGCTGAACATGCCCACGCCCGGGATCAGCACGATCGCCGGGTCGGCGCCGCGGATCGCGGGGGAGTCCGCCTCGGCGTGACGCTCGTAGTAGGCGGTGTAGTCCGTCCGGTACGCCTCATGCAGCTCCTTGAGCCGCGCGACCGAGTCCTCGATGCTCGCGCCGGACGGAAGGTCCAGCACGAGGGGCTTGACCTTCGTGCGCAAGAAGTGGTCGGGGCATGACGTGCCCAGCTCCGCGAGCGGGGCGAGCTTCTGGGAGGAGAGGAACTCGTGGACCGCCTCGGTGTCCGTCCAGTGCCCGACCATCGGCGAGTCCGTCGAGGCCAGCCCGCGCACGATCGGGAACAGGGCAGACGCCTTCGCCCGGCGCTCCGCCTCCGGGAGTGCAGCGCGACTCGCATCATGCGCCCCGAACGGCTCGGACGAGCCGGTGCGCTCGAGGAACGCGGTCGCCTCGGCGATGATCCGCAGCGAGTTCTCCTGCGCCTCCTGCGAGGTCTCGCCCCAGGCGGTGATGCCGTGCCCGCCGAGGATGCAGCCGATCGCGGCCGGGTTCTCCCCCTTGATCGCGGCGATGTCCAAGCCCAGCTGGAAGCCGGGCCGGCGCCACGGCACCCAGACCACCGTCTCGCCGAAGCACTCGCGGGTCAGTCGCTCGCCGTCGGCTGCGGTCGCCAGCGCGATCCCCGCGTCGGGATGCAGATGGTCCACGTGCGCGGCGTCGACCAGGGCGTGCATCGCGGTGTCGATCGACGGTGCGGCCCCGCCCTTGCCATGCAGGCAGTAGTCGAAGGCTGCGACCATCTCGTCCTCGCGCTCCACCCCGGGGTACACGTCCCGCAGGGCGCGCACCCGGTCCAGGCGCAGCACCGCCAGCCCCTTCTCCTCGAGGGTCCCCAGGTCGCCGCCGGAGCCCTTGACCCACAGCAGCTCGGTCTCCTCGCCGGTGACCGGATCGATGGCGGAGCCCTTGGCGGAGGTGTTCCCGCCGGCGTAGTTGGTGTTCTTCGGGTCGGAGCCCAGAGCGTTGGAGCGCTCCAGCAGGGCGGCGACGGTCTCGTGGGCGGAGCTCTTCTCGCTCATGCTCAGGCTCCCCATCCCATCTGGTTCCCGCCCACGCGCTCCGCGGCGACCTTCTCTTCATAGCCGCTGGCGCGGAAGGCCGCGAAGGGATCCGCCGGCAGGCCCCGCTCCTCACGGAAGGCGGCCAGCGCCGGGCGCACATCGGTCCAGAACGCGTCCATGAGGATCGCGTTCGCCTCGAGCACGTCGTTGCTCTCCTGGGCGGCGGCGAGCGCCTCCCGGTCCACCAGCAGTGCCTTGACCAGGGTCTCCTGCACGTTTATCACGGAGCGGATCTGGCCCTGGATCTTCGACTCCAGGTTGTGGCACTGATCGAGCATGAAGTTCACGCCGGCGGCGGGCCGGTGCGCCTCCTGCTGGACGATCTCGAAGAGGATCCGGAACAGCTGGAACGGATCCGCGGCGCCGACGATCAGGTCATCATCCCCGTAGTTGCGGGAGTTGAAGTCGAAGGCGCCGAGCCGGTTCTGGCGCAGCAGCTGGGCGACGATGAACTCGATGTTCGTGCCCGGGGCGTGATGCCCGGTATCGAGCACCACCTGCGCCTTCTCGCCGAGCGCCAGGCAGTGCAGGAGGCTCGTGCCCCAGTCCGGAACGTCAGTGTGGTAGAACGCCGGCTCGTAGAACTTGTACTCCAGCACCAGGCGCTCGTCGTCGCCGAGGCCCAGGTAGATCTCCTGCAGCGACTCCGCCAGTCGGTCCTGACGGGCGCGGATCGAGTCCTGGCCTGCGTAGTTGGTGCCGTCAGCCAGCCAGATCTTCATCTCCTTGGAGCCGGTGGCGCGCATGACGTCGATGCACTCGAGGTGATGGTCGATCGCCCGACGGCGCACGGACTTGTCACCGTGGGTGAGCGAGCCGAACTTGTACTCATCATCCTGGAAGGTGTTGGAGTTGATCATCCCCAGCGTCATGCCCTGCTCGGCGGCGTACTCACGCAGCGCACCGAAATCCTCGACCTTGTCCCAGGGGTAGTGCAGCGAGACCCGAGGCGCGGAGCCGGTGAAGGCGTGGGTCTGGGCGGCGTCGGCGATCTTCTCGAAGGGGTCGCGCGGGGTGCCGGGGGTGCCGAACACCTTGAATCGCGTACCGGAGTTGCCGTAGCCCCAGCTGGGGACCTCGATCGTGAACTCTGCGAGGTCGCGGGCGATCTCGGTGGGGAGGGTGGCTGGCGTGGGCATGGGGCGGTGCTCCTTCGGCGGCGGTATCTTCACGGCGTGCTGTGCCTGGCGGTCGGATCTGCGCGGTGTGCGCAGGGATCTCGAGCGAGAACACGGATCATGACCTCGTTGTTGAAACGACTCAATGGAGGTTAGCACGCGCTCTCTGTGGAGGGATAGGGCAAGTGTGTCGTCGTGCAGCGCCGCCCGCTCTCGAAAAGGACGGGGGCAGCGGCGACCGGTCCGCGAGCCTGCTCACCGCACAGGCGCTGGGCCGGTGGAATCCCGCCAGACGACCTTCGTGATCGATCGCCGATTCATCTCGGGGGAGTCGCCGCGCATCACCCGCAGCAGCTCCTCGAGCAGCTCCGCGCCGAGACGACGGTGGTCGATCGAGACGGTGGTCAGGGAGGGTGACATCCACGCGCCGAGCGGCAGGTCGTCCCAACCGGTCACGCTGAGATCTTCCGGCACTCGCCAGCCACGCTCGGCGGCGCCGCGGATGGCGCCGGCGGCCACGAGATCGTTGGCGGCGAGGACGGCAGTGACGGCCGTATCCGCCGGCAGCTCGCGGATCGCACGTCGGGCGCTCTCCGCATCCCAACCGCAGTCGATCACTCCGGCGGAATGCAGGCCGCGCTCCTGGACCGTGCGCAGGAAGGACTCGCGGCGCCTCTGTGAGGAGGGGTGGCTGTGGTCGCCGGTGAGGTGCAGCAGCTCGTGGTGCCCCTGGTCTGCGAGGTGGGTGACCAGCTCGGACATCCGGGATGCCTCGGAGAGCGGACCCACTCCGCGCATCTTCTCGTCGTAGACGGGTGCGGAGATGATCGGAGCGGTGCCGAGGCGCTGGCGGTCGGCTCCGGGCAGGTCGGTGAGAGAGAGCACCGCCTCGTACAGCCCGGAATCCGCGAGCTCCTCCACGCGACCACCGCGCAGCTCCTCGGGCGGCAGGGTGACCACCTCCACCGCGAAGCCCGCGTTCTGTGCGGCCTTGTTCGCGCCGGCGAGCACCTCCAGCGAGCTGTGGTCGTCGCCCGCGGGGAGTATCAAGGCCAGTCGCCCTGTGGATCGGTTGCGCATCGCTCGGGCCACGAGGTTCGGTCGATATCCGAGCTGGGCGACCGCCTCGTCGATATGCGCCGCGAGCATCGGGGACACGGTGGGGTCGTGCCGCAGATGTCGCGAGACCGTCTGATGGGAGACCCCTGCCAGGCGGGCGACGTCTCGGATGGTGGGGCGGCGGACGCCGTTCATGGGATCTCCTCGGTGGCATCGAGGCGTGGTGGCGGTCCACGCGCCGGGTGGGCGAGCGCCGCTTCCTGCGGGAGGGTGAGCGACGACTTCTGGTCACGATCTCACAACAGGTGACCGTTCATCCACGGAGCCGCATTGTCCTCGTGAGTGACAAGCGCGGGGACACTTCCGTTTCCGTGCGGCGGGCGGTGGCCTCGTGCTGTTGCAGGTCAAAGCCAGAGAGCTGCCCGACGGTGGGCGTCCCGTGCGGTACGGGACGAGAAGCGGATGAACGGTCACTCGGCGGTTTCTCCGACGATGCTTCGGTGGCCCGGAGGGATGCCGTCCAAGAATCTAGGGAAAGCGGTTGACAATCCACGCTGGAACGATTCAAACTTGCGGCCACCGACAAGGTCCGCCGGCTGTCCAGCCCCGAGGACCGCACGGTCCCGGGAGGCTCCGGTTCGATGAGGAAGGGGTGAGCCAGCAGATGACAACGTTGCATGAGTCCCGCCTGTCCGGCCCCGAACACCTCGAGGGCTGGATCATCGAGGGACCGATGGTGGCTTCTTTCCCCACCGGCGCCCTGCGGCTGGAGAGCGCAGCAGACCCCGCAGAGGGACAGGCCGCGAACTTCGTCGCCTGGCTGCCGATCAACCATGACGGGGACGTGCGCATCTCCTGGGACTTCCGGCCGCTGCGCGAGCCGGGCCTGGCCATGATCTTCTGGGCGGCGCAGGCCCGCGGCGGTGGCTCGGTCCACGATCCTGCCCTGCCCGCCCGCAGCGGGGAATACGAGCAGTACCATTCCGGCGCGATCGACGCCTACCACCTCTCCTACTTCCGCCGTATGTGGCCCACCGAGCGCAGCCTGCACACCTGCAATGTGCGCAAGAGCCACGGCTTCCACCTCGTCGCCCAGAGCGCGGACCCGCTCCCCGCCGTGCTCGATGTGGACCGTGCCTATCGGATGGTCCTCACCTGGCGAGGCGCCACCGTCGACCTCACGATCGACGGCATCCCGTGCCTCAGCTGGACCGATGACGGTGCCGTGGGCGGCCCCGCCCGCCACGGCGGCGCGATCGGGCTGCGCCAGATGGCACCGCTCATCGCCGAATACTCGAACCTCCGCATCGAGGCGCTCTGATGGGCCGCACCGTCCACGCACTCTCGAGCGCCACCGACCTGGTGCTGCGCGCTCTGGTGCTCCAGGGGATCTGGCTGCTGGGCACCCTGGCCGGCGGGATCGTGCTGGGCTGGGCTCCCGCGACCATGGCTGCGGTCGACGCCGCCGCCTGCGCTGACCGGGGCGAGCCGATCCGCTGGCGCCGCGCTGCCCGCATCTGGAAGGACTCCTTCTGGCGCAGCCAGGTCACGCTGGGCCTGCCCGGGGTGTTCCTGCTGCTGGCGGCCATGGCCGTGTTCAGCGAAGCCCTGCCTCTCGTCCTCCAGGTCGTGCTGGGGCTGGTCATCGTGCTGCTGCTGGTGGCGCTGGCCCACATCCCGGAGCTTGACCGTCGCTACCGCCTCCCCGCCACCAGGGTGTTCGGGCGCGCCGTGGTGCTGGGACTCGCCCAGGCCCCCACCTCGCTCGTGCTGCTCGCCGTGCTCGCGCTATGGAGCGGCGTGGTGCTCGCCCTGCCCGGCCTGCTCCCGTTCCTGGGGGCGGCCGTGCCGCTCCTGATCTGCCATCACCTCGTGGGTCGTTCCCTGGACCGCAACGAGGACCTGCTCTCCCGTCCGGCGGACCCGCCCACGACGGGTCACCGTGCTCGAACGGTCCCCGGCACAGTCGCCGGGCACCGGCCGAGCGCCGCACCCTCTGCCTGAACCTGCCGCTGCCGCGTGGCCCCCACGGGGCAGCTCCCACTGCGCGATGACGCACCCTGCGTCACCGCCTACGAAAGGAACAAGGATGTTCTCACGTCGTACCCTCCTCGGCGGCGCTGCCGCCGGTGCCACCGCCCTCGGACTCGCCGCCTGCGGCGGCGGAAGCTCCGCCGACGCCGAGGCCGAGATCACCACTCTGAAGATCATGGCGCCGCTCCTGTCCGATACGGCCCCGGATCCCGAGGGCCAGCTGCAGAAGGCCGTCGAGGAGCTCATCGGCATGCCGCTGGAGATCACCTGGGTGCCGAACTCCAGCTACGGCGACCGCGTCACCGTCACGATGGCCAGCGACAACATCCCTCACGTGATGGTGCAGACCGGCAAGACCGCCGAGTTCGCCCAGACCGCTGAGGCCGGCGGCTACTGGGACCTGACCGACATCCTCCCCGAGTACCCGAACCTCACCCCGGAGAACCCGGAGGTCGCCCACGGCGCCAGCATCAACGGCCGCACCTATGGGATCTTCCGGTTGCGCGACGCGATGCGCGCGGCGATCAGCATCCGCAAGGACTGGCTGGACAACCTCGGGCTCGCCGAGCCGGAGACCACCGATGACCTGATGGAGATCGCCCGCGCCTTCACCGAGGACGACCCCGCTGGGGACGGCTCGGCCACCACCGGCCTGATCATCCCCGCCTGGAGCGGCTATGGGAACAACGGCCCCTACGACCTCTGGGAGACCTGGTACGGCACCGCCAACGTCTGGAAGGACGAGGGCGGAACCCTCTCACCAGCGTTCCTCGCTCCGGAATTCATCGAGGCGAACCGCACGATGCGCACCATGGCTGAGGCCGGGCACATCAACGCCGACTTCGCGACCATGGACAGCGGCACCTGGAACGAGCCCTTCTTCAACGGTCAGGGCGGGATCATCGCCGACGTCTCCTCCCGCGGTCTGCAGCTGCAGGGCCTGTTCAAGGATGCGGACCCCGAGGGGTACCTCGACAAGGTCACCATGGTCGGCAACCTCAAGAACTCCGACGGCACCCTGTGGGCGCTGCCCACTCCCGGTTACTCCGGGTACCTGTCCATCCCGAAGGCCGCGGTGCCCGGTGACGCCCAGCTCGCGACCGTCCTGGCCGCGCTGGACAAGCTCTCCTCCGAGGAGGGCCAGCGCCTGCTGAACAACGGCCTCGAAGGGGTCAACTACGAGGTCGACGGCGAGCAGTCGGTTCCGATCGAGAGTGATGAGGCCTCGCTCGTGCAGAGCGACGTCTCCGCCTTCGCGCAGATCGGCAGCCAGTCCAACGGCTATCTCGGCCTGCCCGCCAAGCCCGAGGGAGAGGCGGAGGCGGCACTGGACGAGAAACGCAAGACCTTCCACGAATCCGACCTCGAATCGGCCGTTTTCAACCCCGGTGCTGCGTACATGTCGAAGTCATATCTCCAGAGCGGCGCGATCCTCGACCAGATCGTGGTGGACGCCCGGCTGAAGTTCCTCGCCGGCCAGATCGACGAAGCAGGCCTGACCTCCGAGCTCGAGCGCTGGACCAGCAGCGGTGGCCAGCAGGTCATCGATGAGATGAACGAGCTGTTCCAGCAGGGCTCGAACTGACCATCGGCCGGCGGGGGCGCCGCACCTCACGGCGCGCCCTCGCCCAGACCACGAGGACTGATCGACCATGGTCATGACGAACCACAGCCCCGGCGCCGCTGCCCCGGTGCCGCTGGAAGTGCAGGAGCCGCCCGCCCCGAAGGCGAGCAGCACCCACCGCAAGCGCAGCCTCCTGAAGCGGCTGCGCCGCTCCCCGATGCTGTACCTGATGCTGCTGCCGGGCATCGTCTACTTCGCGGTGTTCAAGTACGCCCCGATGTACGGCATCACCATCGCTTTCCAGGACTACCTGCCCTTCCTGGGCATGCAGGACAGCCCCTGGGTGGGATGGGACCACTTCGAGCGGCTCTTCAGCGGCCCGGACTTCGGACGCCTGCTGAGCAACACGCTGATCCTCGCCTTCCTCAACATCGTCATCGCGTTCCCGGCGCCGATCATCGTCGCGCTGATGCTCAACGAGCTGCGCAAGCAGATGCTGAAGAAGTTCATCCAGACCGCGATCTACATCCCCCACTTCCTGTCCTGGGCGATCGTCTCCGGCCTGACGTACCTGCTGTTCGCGCTCGACATCGGGCCGATCACGGTCCTGTTCAACGATCTCTTCGGCGGTCGGGTCAACTTCCTCGCGGACCCGGACTGGTTCCGGCCGCTGATCATGGCCCAGACCCTGTGGAAGGGCACCGGCTGGGGCACGATCATCTACCTCGCCGCCCTGGCGGGCGTGGACAAGCAGCAGTACGAGGCCGCGATGATCGACGGCGCCGGACGCTTCCAACAGCTGCGCCACGTCACGATCCCCGCGATCATCCCCACCGTGATCATCATGCTGATCCTCAACATCGGGAACTTCCTGGACACCGGATTCGAGCAGATCTACATGCTCACCAACTCGCTGAACCGCGAGGTGGCCGACGTCTTCGACACCTACGTCTACTTCATGGGCATCACCAACGGCGCCTACAGCTATTCGACGGCGATCGGGCTGTTCAAGTCCCTCGTCGGCCTCGTCCTGATCCTCGGCGCGAACTGGCTCGCGAAGAAGTTCACCGAGTCCTCACTGTTCTAGGAGCCCTTCGATGTCCATCAAGTACGACACCCGGCGGGACAAGATCTTCGACGGCGTCAACATCGCGCTGCTGCTCGGCTTCGCGGCGATCACGATCCTGCCGTTCCTCTACGTGCTCGCCGCCTCCTTCGCGACCGAGTCCGAGATCGCGTCTCGTCCGTTCTTCCTGTGGCCGGACACCCCGACCCTGGAGACCTACCGCTACATCTTCTCCACGGACACCTTCCTGCGCTCCCTGGCGGTGACCATCGGTGTCACGGCCGTGGGGACGCTGGTGCAGATCACGCTGACGATGCTGATGGCCTATCCGCTCTCGGACCCGAATCTCGTGGGCCGTGGCCTGATCATGCGTCTGGTGCTCTTCGCAATGCTGTTCTCCGGCGGCATGATCCCGCTGTTCCTGGTGGTCAAGGAGCTGGGGCTGCTGGACTCCTACTGGGCGCTGATCCTGCCGCTGGCGATCAACCCCTTCAACCTCATCGTGATCCGCACCTTCTTCCAGCAGCTCCCGAATGAGCTGCGAGAGGCCGCGGAGATCGACGGCGCCAACGAGTTCACGACCTTCTGGCGGATCATGCTCCCGCTGTCCAAGCCGGTGATCGCGACGTTCTCGCTGTTCTACGCGGTGGCGATCTGGAACGACTTCATGTCCCCGCTGCTGTACATCTCCGACAGCTCGAAGTGGACCCTGCAGATGTTCGTGCGCCAGGTGACCATCTCGAGCGACCCCTCCACCACCCTGGGCAACCTCGACCCCAACTACGTCCCCCCGAAGGAGGGCCTGAAGTTCGCGGTGATCGTCATCGCGACCCTCCCGATCATGCTCGTCTACCCCTTCCTCCAGAAGCACTTCGCCAAGGGCGTGATGATCGGCTCGGTCAAGGGCTGATCGAGAGCCTGCCCGTCCCGCCCTCCGTCCCCGCGTCACCACTCCTCTGAACGGAGCCAACATGTGCCCCGCCCTCCCGTCGACCCCGCTTCACCTGCTCGAGCCGCGCACCGGCACCGCCGCTGTGCCCTCCCAGTTCGGGGTGCCCTGGCCGCGGAGCGCGATGCCGGAGCCTCCGCGGTTCGACCTCGTCGACGCCTCGGGCAGCACGCCGGTGGACACCTGGGTCACCGCGCGCTGGCCCGACGGCTCGGTGAAATGGACCGGTCATGCCGGCCTCGCTCCGGCTGGCGACGCCCGACTCGTCGAGGCACAGAGGGCCGACGCGTCCGACGGGACTTTCGCGCCCGACGCGCCCGAAGGGGCTGTCGCACCGGACGCACCCGCCGTTCTCGAGGTGTCCGAGCAGGCCGATGGCTCGATCAGCGTGGACACCGGGGTGCTGCGGGTGGTCGTCGCCCCGCACGATCATGCGCCGCTGCGCAGGCTCGAGGTCGACGGGCGCCTGGTGGGTCAGGACGGGCGGATCGTCGCCTCGTCGGCCGCCACGGCGGAGCAGTCCGCGACCCGGCGGGAGCATCGGGTGCGGACCACGGCGGTGCGGATCGAGCGGCGCGGCGAGCAGCAGGTGGTGCTGCGCCTGGAGGGGCACCACGAGGTGGCCGGCACTCAGGTGCTGCCCTTCGTGCTGCGCCTGACCGCCACCGCGGGCTCCCGCCGGCTGCGGGCGGTGCACTCCCTGGTCTGGGACGCGGACCCCGAGTCGCTGTTCCTCACCTCGCTCGGGCTGCGGCTCGAGGTGCCGCTGCGCAGCGCCCCGCACGACCGCCATGTGCGGCTGGCGGGTTCCGAGGGAGGGTTCCTCACCGAGGCGGTGCGCGGACTGACCGGGCTGCGGCGAGATCCCGGCGAGCCGGTGCGCGAGGCGCAGATCGCCGGCCGTCCCACCCCGCCTCTCGAGTCCTGGGCGCCAACCGTCTCCGGACGCCTGGAGCTGATCCCCACCTGGAACGACTGGACCCTGCGACAGCTCAGCGCCCACGGCTACACCCTCGCCAAGCGCACCGCCGGGAACCGTCCCTGGATCGCTGCGGGCGGCGGCACCCGCAGCCGCGGCTACGCCCTGCTCGGCGACCTCGAGGGCGCGATCGGAGTGGGATTGCGGGACTTCTGGAAGCTGATCCCCACCCAGCTCGACATCACCGATGCCACGAGCGAGCTCGGCGCGGTCACCGCCTGGATGTACGCGCCGTCGGCCGAGCCGATGGACCTGCGGTTCTACCACGACGGCCTCGGCCAGAACAGCCATCCCGAGCAGCTCGAGGCCCTCGAGATCACCTACGAGGACTACGAGCCCGGCTATGGCGACGCGCGCGGCATCGCCCGCACCCACGAGCTCGTGATCGATGCCTTTGCCGCCACCCCGGAGCATCGGGAGCTCGCCGACCTCGCCGCCTCCAGCGCTCTTCCCCCTCAGCTGCTCGCCGCGCCCGCCCGGCTGCGAGAAACCGGGGTGCTCGGCACCTGGGAGGTGGTGGACCGCTCCACCCCGCAGCGGGCGGCGATCGAGGACCGCCTGGTGTGGCTGCGCGAGTTCTACCGAGACCAGGTCGACCAGCGCACCTGGTACGGGTTCTGGGACTACGGCGACGTGATGCACACCTATGACGCGGACCGCCACGCCTGGCGCTACGACGTGGGCGGCTACGCCTGGGACAACTCCGAGCTGTCCCCGGACCTCTGGCTCTGGCTGGACGCGCTGCGCAGCGGCTCGGCCGATGCCTTCCGCCTCGCCGAGGCGATGACCCGCCACACCAGCGAGGTCGACGTGTACCACGCAGGCCGGTTCGCTGGGCTCGGCACCCGCCACAACGTGCAGCACTTCGGCTGCAGCGCCAAGCAGCTGCGGATCTCCAACGCCCTCTACCGGCGGTACTTCTACTACCTCACGGCCGACGAGCGCACCGGGGAGCTGCTCGACGAGATCGCCGCCTCGGAGCACGCGCTGCTCGCCGTGGACGCCACCCGCAAGGTCCGCAGCGACCGGTACGACCCCGATCCCCGCGCCGTCGCGATCGGTCTCGGCACGGATCTGGGTGCTCTGCTCGGCGCCTGGATCACCGCCTGGGAGCGGCACGGCGATGCCGAGGCGGAGGCCAAGGTGCGCGGGGCGCTCGCCGGCGTCGGTGCGCTCCCGCAAGGCTTCTTCACCGGAGAGGCGCTGTGGGACCTGGAGACTCACCGCTTCGACACCTCTCGCGACCGGGTGCAGGTCTCCCACCTCGCGGCGGTCTTCGGGCTGGTCGAAGTGGTCGCCGAGGCGATCGAGCTGGTCGATGATCCGGCATTCGAGGCCGCCTGGCTCGAGTACTGCCGCTACTACCTCGCCGCCCCCGAGGAGCAGACCGAGCGCTTCGGTACCCCGTTGAAGGGCATCTCGCTGGTCCCCGCCTACAGCCGGCTGCTCGCGATCGCCGCCGCCCGCCGCAGCGATCCCGAGCTCGCCGCCCGCGCGTGGGATGCGTTCTTCGTGGGGCTCGGCGATCAGCTGAACATCAACGCGCTGGTCGCTGAACCGATCTGGCAGCGCACCCGGATCGATGGACCCACCGTGCTCGAGCCCGTCGACGAGGCGGCGTTCGTGTCCACCAACGACGCCGCCCAGTACGGACTCGCCGCGATCCAGAACCTGGCCCTGATCGGCGAGCGCTTGCCGCAGACTGTTCCCACCCCCTCGCCGAAGGAGCCCCGATGAGCGCCACCGACCTGGCTGCCCTCCTGGCCACCAGCTCCGCCCGCAGCCACCACCGCTGCTGCTTCCTGCTCCAGGTGCGCACCGAGCGCCTGGCCGACTACGTCGCCGCCCACCAGGACGTCTGGGAGGAGATGCGCGAGGCGCTGAGCGCGGCCGGCTGGCGCAACTATTCGCTCTTCCTGCGACCCGAGGATGGCATGGTGGTCGGCTACTTCGAGGCCGACGACGTCGACGCCGCGCAGCGCGCGATGGCCCGCGCCGCGATCTCCCCGCGCTGGGAAGCGGCGATGGGGGAGTACTTCACCCCGGGCGGCGGCGAGAAGCAGCTGCTGCCGCAGTACTTCCACCTTCCCTGACCGCCCGACCTCCTCGGGCGCACTGCCCGCCCCGCCCCGCCCCACGCCACCGCACCCGCCCCACCCCATCCCGCGTCGCCCGCGACCGCGGGCACCACCTGCACCACCGCCACCGCCGGCACCACCACCACCGAACATGAGGAGCCCGATGAGCTCGCCCGCCCCGCACCCCATCCAGCCTGCGCTGTCAGAGTCCGTCCAGGTCATCAACCCGGACGGCGCCTGGTGCTGGTTCCAGGACGAACGCGCGCTGGTGGATCCCGAGGCCGGGCTGCTCGTCGTCGGCTCCATCGCCTCCGGTGGTGCGGACCAGGATCCGGCCCGGCGCGGCGACCTCGACCTCACCGTCGTCGACCTCGCCGCCGGCACCGCACAGGTGGTCACCCTCCACCCGGGGTTCGAAGCTGATGATCATGACGTGCCGGCACTGTGGCGCCGGCCGGACGGCCGCTGGCTCGCGGTCTACGCCCGGCACAAGACCGACAACCTCACCCACTGGCGGATCAGCGAGCCCGGAGACCCCACCCGCTGGGACGAGGAGCGCGTCTACGACTGGAGCGAGCACACCGGCGGGCGCGGCGTCACCTACTCGAACCTCCACGAGATCGACGGCCGCCTCTACTGCTTCGCACGCGCCGTCAATGACGACCCCTGCGCCCTGGTCTCCGACGATCACGGAGACACCTGGAGCTACGCCGGCAAGCTCTTCGACCGCCCGAAGATCGGCTACGTCAACGGCTACGCCCGCTACGCCGACGGTGCTGCCGGACTGCATGTGCTGGTCACCGACCATCACCCGCGCGACGTCGACAACTCGATCTACCACGGCACCCTCTCTCGCGGCCGCCTCCACGACAGCACGGGCCGGCCGTTGGAGTCCGCACTGTTCGCCGAGCCCGTCCCGGACCAGGCCCAGCTCACCACCGTGCTCGCGACCGGCATCGAACTCGGCGGGGCGCAGCTCAGCCATGCCTGGACCACCGATATCCGTGAGGCCGATGGCCAGCTCGCCGCAGTGATGACGGCGCGCGCGAACCACCGCGCCGAGCCCGATGGTGCGGACCTGGGCCGCAACGTTCCCGTCGACGATCTGCGCCTCGTCTACGCACGGCTCGGAGCCGACGGGCAGTGGACGCTCTCACCGCTCGCCCACGCGGGACCGGGCCTGCTGCCCCATGAGCAGGACTACTCGGGCCTGGCGGCGATCGACCCCTATGACGTCTCCACCGTCTACGTGTCCACCCCGGTCGATCCGCGCGACGGCACCCGCCATGACCACCATGAGATCTACCGTGGACGCAGCGCCGATGGCGGGCGAGGCTGGGACTGGTCACCGGTGACCGAGCACTCCACGGTCGACAACCTGCGTCCGATCGTCGCCCCGGGCGATCCGAGCACCACCCATCTGCTCTGGTTCCGCGGCGACATGCGCTCCTCCCAGGACTACGACTGCGAGGTCGTGCTCCGCAGCAGCCCGCGCTGACGGTCACCCACGCCCCAGCGCCCCTCGCACCCCCTCCGAAAGGACCCCTCGATGACCGAGCAGACCTCCCCGGATCTCCGTCCCGCCCTCCGTGATCCCGCAGCGGAGGTGACCGCCGCCCCCACCGCCCTGGGTGAGATGGAGCGACGGCTGCGCACCCTCGGCGGCGTCGCCGCCTGGGACGATCTCGACCCGGAGGTGCACCGCCTCTGGGACGAGCCGTACGGCCCCGCCGAGGACTGGGAACTGCAGATCGAGGACCGCGAGATCCCCGGCCCCCACGGGCCCGTGCCCGTGCGCATCTACACCCCGCAGACTGCGGCAGCCGGACCACGCCCCTGCCTGATCTGGTGCCACGGCGGCGGCTTCATGCACGGCGACCTCGACATGCCCGAAGGTGACCACGTGGCGCGCGGCGTCGCGGGCCGTGCGGACGCCGTCGTGATCTCCGTTGACTACCGCCTCTGCGACGAGATCGACGGAACGCCAGCTCGGGCTTTCCCCGGCGGCCCCGAGCACGTCCTCGCGCCGATCCCGCTGGATGACGTCTGCGCGGCAGTCGCCTGGGCCCGGCAGAGCGCCGACGCACTGGGCATCGACCCTGGACGGGTCGCGCTCGGCGGGGCGAGCGCGGGTGGCAACCTCGCGGCGACGGCCTCCCTGCGCCTGGCCGATGAGGGCACCCCGCTCGCCGCCTCCCTGCTGCTGTACCTGGTCGCCCATCCGCTGCGCTCCGAGCCTGACGCCGAGGAGGCCCAGGCGCTCGACGCGACCCCGCCGATGCTGCGCTTCTCCCTGGACACGATGCGCGCGATGTCCGGCAACTACATCGGCCGGCCCCTCGAGGAGGCGACGCCCTACGACTTCCCGGGGCTCGCCACCCGTGAGCAGCTGGCAGTGCTGCCGCGCACCTATGTCGAGACCGATGAGTACGACGACCTGCGCGTCAGCGGCCGCCGCTACGCGCAGCAGCTCGACGAGGCCGGGGTCGACGTCGAGTACGTCGTGCGCCGCGGCGTGTGCCACGGGCACCTCAACCGAGTGGGCCTCGTGGAGGCACGCGAATCGATGGACCGGATGGGAGAGATCGTCCGCGGGCTGTGAACTGCGAGTTCTGAGCTCTGAGCTCTGAGCTGTGAACCGACGCCGGGAGCACGGGAACGACGGAAGGATGAGGGACGCCATGCAGCCTCCGCAGCACGGGATCATCGCCCCGGACCGGGATGTCCTCGCGATCCTCGCCGCCGGCGCCGACTACGTCGAGCCGACGATCGTCGGGAACGTGATCGTGCAGGACCAGGATGGCCGCTGGCAGGCCGACCCGGCGCTGCGAGACCGGGCGCCCTCCCCGTCCTTCGCGATCCTCTGCCCCGGCGAGCTGAGGCTCTCCGACCCGGCATTCCCCCTCGACCAGGTCCGCGATTACCTGCAGATCGCCTTCGCCGCAGTCTCCGCCCTGGCCCGGCCCGGCGCCATGGTGGTGCTCGGCAGCGGCGGCGCGCGGCGTCTCCCCGAAGGAGTGGATCCGCGTGCGGGGCGCCAGCAGTTCGCACGCGCCGTGCAGGTGGCCCGTGACGTCGCCGCCGATCACGGACTCGAGGTGATCCTCGAGCCGCTGCATCGCGGGGAGACCGACCTGATCAACACCCTGGCCGAGGCGATCGAGTTCCTCGACGAATTCGGGATGGGCGAGGTCAGGGTCGTCGCGGACCTCTTCCACGTCATGCTCGAACAGGAGCCGCTCGCAGTGGTTCGTGCCCACGCGGGCCGCGTCGCGCACGCCCACATCGCCGACACCGGCCGTCTCCCACCCGGTCAGGGCGACTGGCCGCTCGCCGAGTTCCTGCACGCGCTGCGCGGCGGCGGCTACCTGGGACATGTCTCGATCGAGTGCACCTGGATCGATGTCGCCTCCGAGGCCGGTCCCGCGCTCGCCGCGGTCCGCGCCGCGGATCCGGTGCGGACGACCTAGATCCTGAACCGGACGCTGGCCCCGGGAACCTGCCGCGGCCGCCGTCGACCGTCGTCTATGCAGCTGGGCGGCCTCAGCGATCGTCGAGCGTCGCCGTCGCGGCGAGGCCCAGGCGGCTGCCGCAACGTCGAGATCGGCCGTTCTGGGCCGTGATCTTTCCGTGACATACATTGCTCGACAGCCCTTATTTCAAGGGTTAGCGTAAGGCTTGTCGCGACTGGTCCGCATTGGAGCGCACCTCTTGCCGAAGCCGCTTTCGGGCCCGCCCCGACAGGATGAGGAAGAGAGGGAGGCCCGGTGGCGACGAAGACGTCCAAGGACATCCGCAACGAGAGCCGGTTCATGGTGCTGCGGACGGTCTATGTCCAGCACACGGTCACCCGGGCGCAGATCAGCGCCGAGACCGGGCTCAGCCCCGGCACGGTGACCACGCTGGTCGGCGAGCTCGTGGAGGAGGGCGTCCTGCAGGAAGCCGGGCAGATCTCCTCGCAGGGGGGACGCCCCACGGCGACGTTCCAGGCGAACCCGGGCCGAGGAGCACTGCTCGCGGTGGATGTCGCCGAGACCTACGTGCGGGTGGATCTCTACGACCTCTCCTTGGCCCGCCTCGACCAGGAACGCGTCGAGCTGGCACCGGGCACCCAGAACATCGACTCGATCGCCGAGCACATCGGTGACTGCACAGATCTGATGCTGGAGCGCCATCCGGAGCTCGATGGGAAGGTGCTCGGGGCCGGGATCTCCCTGCCGGGCCAGGTCGCCCCCGCCCGCGGGGTGACCGTCTTCGCCCCGAACTGGGGATGGCACAAGGTGCCGCTGCTCGACGCCCTCGAACGGGCTGTCCCCGTCCCGGTGCGGATCGACAACCCGCTGATGGCCTTGGCGACCGGGGAACTGTGGTTCGGCGCAGGCCGTCGCTTCCGCAATTTCGTCGCGGTGAACCTGGGCACCGGGGTCGGGGCAGGAATCATCATCGACGGGCAGCTGCTGCGCGGGCCGGGGAACTCCGCCGGCGAATGGGGGCACACCACCCTGATCTGGAACGGACGTGCCTGCGGCTGCGGCCGGAAAGGCTGCGTCGAGGCGTACGTCGGGGTCGAGGGGATCCGCGCCACACTCTGCGAGATCGCCCCGGAGCACGAGCTGCTGGAGGTCACCCACCATCGCACCTTCATCGAGCGCCTCATGCGGGCGGACGCCGCTGGTGACTCTTCCGCGCAGGAGGCGCTGCTGCGCACGGGTGACTACCTCTCGGCAGGTATCGGCAATCTGGTGAACCTCCTGAATCCGGAGCATGTCTCCGTCTTGGGATGGATCACCCGCTATGCCGGTGCTGAGCTCCACGACCGCGTACGGGAACGTATCGCGCAGGAGTGCCTTCCGGGCCCTTCGAGCATGTTCAGCATGGAGTTCACGGAGGCCGACGGTGAGGGCGTGAGCCTGGGGATGGCGGTGCTCGCACTCGAAGGGTTCCTGGAGCGGGTGGGCCTGCCGAGCCCATCGAGCGCGCCGGCTGCGACGTCCCCGGCCGAGGACGGGGCTCGGCGGCCTGGCTGGGCGGTGCCGCATTCGGCATCGAGCGCCTTCCGCCGCTGATTTCGAGATCTCCGGTCCGCGCGAGATCCCCGGTCTCCTACAGTGGGCCCATGAATCCCGCGCGCAGCGCCCGTGAAGGCGCCGAATCTGTCGAGAACGCCGCCGAGGACGTCGCTGAGAACCCTACGTTCGAGGCCATCGCCCGCGGCGGGTTCGTGATGAGCGGGCTGGTCCATGTGCTGATCGGGGTGATCACGCTGCAGATGGCGCTCGGCGGATCCTCCGAGGATGCCGACCAGTCCGGGGCGCTGCGCACACTCGCCGCGGCGCCGGGCGGGAACATCCTGCTCTGGATCGGCGGCCTGGCGATGGCCGCGCTGGTGATCTGGCATCTGGTCGAGACCTGGTTCGGAGCCAAGGGGAAGCAGGACGCGAAGGACCGCGCCGCCCACATCATCAAGACCCTCGGCAAGGCCGCGGTGTACGCGGCGCTGGCCGTGACCGCGTTGCGCTTCGCCGCCGGGGGAGGCAGTGACTCCGGACAGCAGACCACCGAGCTCACCGCGGGGATGATGGGCAGCGCCGCGGGGCGGGTCCTCATCGTGGTCGTGGCGCTGGTGGTGATCGGCATCGGCTGCTTCCACGTGTACAAGGGTGCGAGCCGCAGCTTCGAGGACGACCTGCGGATCCCGCCGGGGCAGAGGGTCGCCGGGGCGATCGTCGTGACCGGCATTCTGGGGTATATCGCCAAGGGCATCGCGCTGCTCGGCGTCGGCCTGATGTTCGGCTGGGCCGCCCTCGGCGCGGACCCGGAGAAGGCCAGCGGCCTGGACGGGGCGCTGAAGGCCATGGCACAGCTGCCCGCCGGCACGGTCGTGCTCGCAGTGATCGGCGTGGGCCTGATGCTCTACGGCGTCTACGCGGTGCTGCGCTCGCGCTACGCGCCCATGTGAGGGGGCTGAGTCCGCTGCTCATGCCCGATGCCGCACCGGACGTCGCACGACGCGATCCATTTGTCGCGCCGCGGTCCTCCTGATGAAGCATGAGAAGGGTCCTGAAGTACGTGGTGCCGTTCACCGGCTGGCCGATACGTTGCTTGTGGGGCAACGGTCCAGTGGCTTCGACGAACCGGAGAGGGAAGAGGGGCAGTTATGTCGGAGAAGATGCTGGTGGGGCGCCGAGCGCTGATCGCCGCATGTGTTGCGGTGCCTGCAGTGGCGGTGACCGGAGGTGTCGCGACGGCGGCACCGGTGAAGATCGCCCTCCCTGCAGGACAGAAGCGCGGAACGGTCGTCGAAACGGTCGAGGACGGCACCAAGATCTATGAGGTGCTGGATCGCGAGGGGAACGTGGTCGGCTACACGCTTGACGATGACAAGCTTCGGCAGATGTCGACCGCGAGCATGGCGCTGGCTCAGGAGGATACCCTCGACGGAAGTCTTCAGATCCGGGTCGTGACTCCGAGTGGAGTGACGAGCGTGGCGGCATGCGCGGCCGCTATCGCCGGCTTCGTAGCACTCACCGTGTTCCCGGCCGCGCGCGTCGCGAAGCTGGCCTGGCGTCTGGGGAAGCTCACGGTGAAGTACGGTCCGACGCTGGTTGCGAGGATCTTCCGTGGTGCCCGCGGCATCGCTGGTCGTACCGTGGAGAAGGAACTGATCGACCTCGCTAAGTCGCTGACGGGTGTTGCCGCACTCGCGGCGTGCGGACTCTGACCGGCCCGAGACGACCTGACCCAGACGGCAAGAAGGAGGACCCATGGCTGCCCGATCTGATCGAAGGAGCAGCACTGCACGCAGTTCGTCGAGCGCGATCCTGCTCGGGGTAGTGATGGCAGTGGTGGGAATCTGGTTGCTTGTCGGGGACGTGAGGCTGGGGGCGCTGGTCATCGAGCGCAACCTGTTCTTCGGCATTGTGGCGCTCATTGCCGCTGCGTTGAGTCTCGTCGGAGGCGGCATGGGTCTCTTCCGGTCCCGCAGCAGGTGAAGCCTGACTCCCGGGGGTGGAGGATCAGCTTTGCGATGAGCGGCCCGGAGGAGAGGAGCCGGACTCGCCAGCATCTGAGGATGCTGGCGAGTCCGACGTGCATCAGGGGGGCCACGCTCCCCAGTTCAGGCTGTCGGCAGCCGGCTGTGTGGAGAACTACTTTTCGGGAAGTCTCGCCATGAGTGTGAAACTCTCTCCGCTCTGCTGGGTCTCAAGTGTTCCCCCGAGCAACGATGCTCTTTCGCGAAGCCGCGCGAGACCGTAGCCGGATGTTCGCGGGAAATCTTCAGGGCTGGTGGTGCCCGATAGGGAATTGCTGATGCCAAGTCGAATCCCGTGGTCGTCCGCGCGCAGGTCGATGGAGACATGGGGCCTGGTCGGACCGTGTTTGATGATGTTCGTGACGGCTTCCCTGACGATGCGCACGGTCGCGTGCTCCACGGAGGATGATGCGTTGAGGGGTCCGCGCTGGACTATCTCCACGGTCGCGCCGAGGGCTGTCAGCTCGCGCTCCGCCTCCTTGAGTGCGTGGCCCACGGCGACGGTCTCAGGCATATGTTCGCCGCCGGCTTGCGAGTCGTTGGCCACGCGTAGAAGTCGCCGGATATCGGCGAGGGCTTGATCTGCACTGTTTCGGATGACCTCCTGGGAGGCGTCTCGACCCTCTTGATCACGGACGCGCTCGAGAACACGAACATGCATTGCTATCAGCGTGATATTTCGGGCGATGGTGTCATGGAGTTCGTCAGTGATTCGAAACCGCTCTGTGGTGACCGCAGCTTCCCTCGCACGCTCGAGACGGGCGAGGTCGGCCGCGAAATGCTGTTGGCGGCGATGCGCTGCGCTCAGTGCGATGCCGATTCCAGAGCATGTGATCAGTACGAGTCCGAGCGCGACCACGCCTCCGATGTCGGAGAAGCTGGAAGTTGCCACAGCAAATGCCGAGAGGCCGATCACCGCGGAAACGTAGATCGCGGTGAATCTGGACGGGGATGTGTACGCAACCAGCCCGCTGCCGATGGCCAAGTGCAGCAGCTCGTCGCCTGGGGGGCCCGTTGCCATGTGGGTGAGCGCACCCATCAGGAGGAGGATCGCCGCGGTCAAGGGCTGCCAACCGAATAGCGCGGTGGCGAAAAGCATGACGGCACTCGACAGGGCGTTCTGCCAAGTGTTCGGGGTACCGGTGACGTGCAACACCAGATCGACGCCACCGGTGATGGAGACGATCGTGACCAAGGCAATTCTTCCGCGACGCGAAAGATCCGTGAAGACCGGTTGCTCGATGGCGGCGGATGTGGGCCCGTGGGGATGCGTGCTGCCGCGGGCTCGGTCCGTCGTCATGTGCTCAGGATGCGCGAGTTGCGGGAGTCTGTCACTACTTGCAGATGCCGAGCAGGCGGCACAGTGATTTCATCACTTGTCCGGCCGGCGATGCTTGTGCGAGGTGGAACAGGATGTTGTTCATTGAAGCCTCTCGTGGTGGCGCGGTGATCCCTGATCGTCCCAGCTGATCGGTGTGGTCGGACGGGCACTTTTGGATCAACCCTTGCGACTTATGTATGGCCTCGCGTGTCGGTGATGCAGTTCCGGTGATCAGCCGCGGGAGGATCTACCCGCGGGCTTTCCTCGTTGAGGTGTCCGAGGGGTGGGTCGTCATGAGTGAAGGCGCTCCGCGGCTCCGCCCGCGGCCTCCGCAACCTCACCAACTACATCGCCCGCAGCCTCCTCTGATCAGGAGGCTTCAGACCCCTGCTGCACCCTCAAATGCGATGAGCCGGCAATGTACTATTGGGGAACTGTGACGTCGAGGAGGCGGAAGTATGGCAGATTCGAAACGCAAACACGGCAAGGTGTTCGCCTGGTTGGTGGCGATTGGCATCGTGGCGCTTGTCGGTCTTCCGACTGCGCTGCTCTTCGGCCTCGGCGACCTGATCTTCGACGGCCCCAAAGAAGGCGTGATCTCTTTCTTCGGTACGCTCGGCTTCATTGCGGTTCTGCTCGCTATCGGATTCGTATGGGAGCAGGTCAAGGAACGGCGAAATCGGGGCCGGTGAGACCTGGCGGTCACGCCAGCGCTGTCTACGCAAGAACGTGGCCCTCTGAGGGGCGAAAAGCTGACAAAGTCAGCGGCCCCCAGAGGGCCACGGTGCTGCCATACTTCCGGGGATATTCGCATTTGAGTGTGGTGCCCTGCTGAGTCAAGGTGCGTCGCCGGCGTGTTCGTCGGTGGCTGCGTAGCGGGATACAGGTCTAATAGTGGTCGTGGTTGCGGTAGCCCCGGGCCGGCCACCACCAACGAGGGTGTTTCATTAGCTGTGTAAGGGTCCGGTCTCGAACCGAGGTGTGACCTG
>NZ_JBQDLF010000051.1:0-24067 GCF_052095815.1 Brachybacterium sp.
GCCCCGCTGCGGATGCTCATGAACAACCTCGACCCCGAGGTCGCCGAGCGCCCCGACGACCTGGTCGTCTACGGCGGCACCGGACGCGCCGCCCGCTCCTGGGAGGCCTTCGACGCGATCGTCGAAACCCTCAAGGACCTCGAGGATGACGAGACCCTGCTGGTCCAGTCCGGCAAGCCCGTCGGCGTGCTGCGCACCCACGAGTGGGCCCCGCGCGTGCTGCTGGCCAACTCCAACCTCGTCGGCGACTGGGCGAACTGGCCCGAGTTCCGCAAGCTCGAAGCCGAGGGTCTGATGATGTACGGCCAGATGACCGCCGGTTCCTGGATCTACATCGCCACCCAGGGCATCCTCCAGGGCACTTTCGAGACCTTCGCGGCGATCGCCCAGAAGCGTTTCGGCGGCACCCTGGCCGGCACCATCACCCTCACCGGCGGCTGCGGCGGCATGGGCGGCGCCCAGCCCCTCGCCGTGACCCTCAACGACGGCGTCTGCCTGATCGTGGACGTGGACCGCACCCGGCTCGAGCGCCGTGTCGCCAAGCGTTACTGCCACGAGATCGCCGACGACCTCGATGACGCGATCGCGCGTGCCAACGCCGCCAAGGCCGAGCAGAAGGGCCTCTCGATCGGCATCGTCGGCAACGCCGCCGAGGTCTTCCCGGCTCTGCTCGAGCGCCATCAGGCGGGCGACCTGCAGATCGACATCGTCACCGACCAGACCTCCGCCCACGACCCGCTGAGCTACCTGCCGCTCGAGGTCACCGTCGAGGATTGGAAGGCGGAGTCGGAGGCCGACGAGGAGGGCTTCACCAAGAAGTCCCGCGAGTCCATGGCCCGTCAGGTGCAGGCCATGGTCGGGTTCCAGGATGCCGGCGCCGAGGTGTTCGACTACGGCAACTCGATCCGCGACGAGGCCCGCCACGCCGGCTACGACCGCGCCTTCGAGTTCCCCGGCTTCGTCCCCGCCTACATCCGCCCCCTGTTCTGCGAGGGGCTCGGCCCGTTCCGCTGGGTGGCGCTATCCGGCGATCCCGAGGACATCAAGGTCACCGACGCCGCGCTCAAGGAGCTCTTCCCTGAGAACGAGCACCTGCACCGCTGGCTCGACGCGGCGAACGAGTTCGTCGAGTTCGAGGGCCTGCCCGCCCGCATCTGCTGGCTCGGCTACGGCGAACGGCACAAGGCCGGCATGCTCTTCAACGACCTGGTGCGCGACGGCAAGGTCAAAGCCCCGATCGTCATCGGCCGCGACCACCTCGACTCCGGCTCCGTCGCCTCCCCGTATCGCGAGACCGAAGCCATGCTCGACGGCTCCGACGCGATCGCCGACTGGCCTCTGCTGAACGCCCTCACCGCCACCTCCTCGGGCGCGACCTGGGTCTCGATCCACCACGGCGGCGGTGTCGGCATCGGCCGCTCGATCCACGCCGGCCAGGTGGGCCTCGCCGACGGCACGGACCTCGCCCGCCAGAAGCTCGAGCGCCTGCTGACCAATGACCCCGCCATGGGCGTGCTCCGCCACGTCGACGCTGGCTACTCCCGGGCCGACGACGTCGCCCACGAGCGCGGCGTCCGCGTCCCGATGACCCCCGTGCGCAGGGACTGACCATGAGCAGCACCCTGATCTCCGGCATCAGCGAACTGTGGACTCTAGATCCCGCACTCGACGATCCCGCCCGCTCCGGCAGCGTGACCGACGAGCAGGTCCTCCGTGACGCAGCCCTGGTCATCGAGGCAGGACGCGTCGCCTGGACCGGCCCGGCGGCAGAGGCGCCGGCCGCCGACGACGCCACCGATCTCGAAGGCCGCGCCGTGCTGCCCGGCTGGGTCGACTCCCACTCCCATCTCGTCTTCGACGGCGATCGCGCCGCCGAGTTCGAGGCCAGAATGGCGGGGGAGTCCTACAGCGCCGGCGGCATCGGGGTCACCACCGGGGCCACCCGCACCGCCTCCGACGAGCACCTGCGCGCCCTGGTGCACGGCCGGATCGCGGAGGCCCTCGCGGGCGGCACCACCACACTCGAGACGAAGACCGGCTACGGCCTCACCGTCGAGCACGAGACCCGGGCCGCCGCCCTGCTGTCCTCCCTGATCGCGTCGGGCGAGCTCGACGAGGCCACCTTCCTCGGCGCCCACCTGGTGCCCGCGGAGTTCGACGGCCGGGAGGGCCGGCCCGGGGCCGAGGAGTACGTGGACCTGGTCAGCGGGGAGATGCTCGCCGCCGTCGCCCCGCACGTGCGCTGGATCGATGTCTTCTGCGAGGAGGGCGCCTTCGACCCCGAGCAGTCCGAGCGGGTGCTGCGCGCCGGCGCCGCTGCGGGGCTCGGGCTGCGGGTGCACGGCAACCAGCTGGGCCGTTCCGGCGGGGCGGCGCTGGCTACCGAGCTCGGCGCAGCGAGCGTGGACCACGTCAACCACCTCTCCCCGGCCGATGTCGAGGCGCTCGCCGCCACAGCCGCCCGATCGACCGCGCCGGGGGACCGGCCCGGGCTGCTCGCCGTGGATGCCGGGCCGACGGTCGCGACCGTGCTGCCCGCCTGCGACCTCTCCACCCGTGCGCCGCTCGCTCCGGCCCGCGAGCTGCTGGACGCCGGCGCGACGGTCGCGATCGCCTCGAACTGCAACCCCGGCACCAGTTACACCAGCTCGATGAGCTTCTGCGTCACCACTGCCGTGCTCCAGATGCACCTCTCACTGGCCGAAGCGCTCCACGCCGCCACCCGCGGCGGTGCGCTCGCTCTGCGCCGCACCGACGTCGGCCACCTCGGGATCGGTGCCCGCGCCGATCTGCACGTGCTCGACGCCCCCGCGGCGATCCACCTTGCCTACCGGCCCGGCATGCCGCTCACCCACCAGGTGTGGCGTGCCGGGACCCGACGCGTCTGATCTCCCCGTCGTCCCTGGTCGCTGACCTCCCCGCCCCCGATCGCCGACCCCTCCGTCCCGAAAGGACCCCATGACCATCCCCGCCATCGAGCACCCCACAGTCACCCTCTCCACCGCCGGGCTCACCGCCGCCGACGTCCTCGCCGTGGCCCGCCACCGCGCCCGCGTCGAGCTCGACCCCGATGCTCGCGAACAGGTGGCGTCGGTCCGTGCGCACATCGACGCGCTCGCCGCCGGAGACACCCCCGTCTACGGCGTCTCCACCGGCTTCGGGGCGCTGGCCGACACCTCGATCCCGCCCAGCATGCGCCACGCTCTGCAGCGGTCCCTGATCCGCTCCCACGCAGCCGGCGCCGGGCCTGAGGTCGAGACCGAAGTGGTGCGCGCCCTGATGCTGCTGCGCGCCCGCACCCTCGCCTCCGGCCGCACCGGCGTGCGCCCCGTCGTGGTCGAGACGATCCTCGCGCTGCTGAACGCGCAGATCGCCCCGATCGTCCACGAGTACGGATCCCTCGGATGCTCGGGCGATCTCGCACCGCTGTCCCACTGCGCGATCGTGCTGATGGGTGAGGGCCGCGCCCGGGACCGCGACGGCGTGGAGCGCCCCGTGCCCGAGCTGCTCGCCGAGGCCGGGATCGAGCCCGTGCTGCTCGAGGAGAAGGAGGGCCTCGCGCTGATCAACGGCACCGACGGCATGCTCGGCATGCTGCTGATGGCGATCGCCGACCTCGACGAGCTGGTGCGCACCGCCGACCTCACCACCGCGATGTCCGTGCAGGGCCTGCGCGGCCGTGACAGCGTGTTCCGCCCCGAGCTGCACGCACCGCTGCGCCCGCATCCCGGCCAGGAGGCGTCGGCCGCGAACATCTTCGCGCTGCTCGAGGGGTCCGCGATCATCGCCGACGTCGCCGCCGAGGGCTCGCGCGTGCAGGACGCCTACTCGCTGCGCTGCGCCCCGCAGGTCGCCGGCGGGGTGCGCGACACCATCGAGCACGCGCGCACCGTCGCCGAGCGGGAGCTCGCCGCCGCGATCGACAACCCGGTCGTGCTCGAGGACGGCACCGTCACCTCCAACGGCAACTTCCACGGCGCCCCGGTCGCCTACGTGCTCGACTTCCTCGCGATCGTCTCCGCGGACCTCGCCTCGATCGCCGAGCGCCGCACCGACCGGATGCTCGACAAGTCCCGCTCCCACGGCCTGCCGCCGTTCCTGGCCGACGACCCCGGTGTCGACTCCGGCTTCATGATCGCCCAGTACACCCAGGCCGGCCTGGTCTCGGACATGAAGCGCCTCGCGGTGCCGGCGAGCGTGGACTCGATCCCTTCCTCCGCGATGCAGGAGGACCATGTCTCGATGGGCTGGCACGCCGCCCGCAAGCTGCGCACCAGCGTGGAGAACCTGCGCCGCGTGCTCGCGATCGAGCTGCTCACCGCCGCCCGCGCGATCGACCTGCGCGGCCCGCTCGCCCCATCGGCCCCGAGCGCCGCCGCGATCGCCGTGCTGCGCCGCACCGTCGAGGGCCCTGGGCCGGACCGCTTCCTGGCCCCGGACATCGCTGAGGCCGAGGCGCGGCTGCTGGACGGGACCGTGCTCGCGGCGGTCGAGGAGGTCATCGGGCAGCTGGCCTGACCGTCGCTGGGCTCGCCGGGCGGCTGGCCTGACCGTCGCGGGCCGGCCGGCAGGACAGCCGGTGTCGGGCCACCCCGACGATCTGCTCCGGACCCGTGACAAGCCGCTGACCAGGCGTCACGCTCAGGGGCATGACCTCCCTGCACTCTCCCTCCGCCCCCCGTCCGCGTGCCTCCCGACCGCCTGCCGCCCCTCTGCCCGCCGCCCCTCTGCCTGCCGCCCGTCCTTCTGCCGCCCACGGCGGTCGTCGACGGGGCCTCCAGCTGCTTCTGGGCGTCGTGGTCTTCCTCGCCGCCGAGATGACGGTGGTGACCGTCGGCGGCCTCACCGCGAGCCCGTGGATGCTGCTGCTCGGAGCGTGCGCGGGCGCCGCCGTCGCGCTCGGCGGCTACCTCCTGATCGTCGGACTGATCGGCGGCCGCCCCGGGCTCGGCCTGCGCGGGCGCGGCAAGCTCGCCGAGCTGGCGGCGGGCCTGGTGCTCGGCACAGCACTGCTGACCCTCGCCGTCGGCCTCATCGCCCTGCTCGGCGGCTACCGTGTCACCGGGATCTCGGCGTCCCCGCAGCTGCTGGCACCGCTCGCGGTCGGTATCGGAGCCGGAGTCATCGAGGAGATCGTGTTCCGTGGCATCCTGCTGCGCGTGCTGGAGTCCTGGTGGGGCAGCTGGGTGGCCCTCGCAATCACGTCGCTCCTGTTCGGACTGATCCATCTGATGAATCCTGGGGCGTCGATCCTGACCGCGCTCCTCCTCGTGGTCGAGGCGGGGGTCCTGCTGGGCGCCGCCTATCTGCTGACCCGTCGGCTGTGGTTCGCCTTCGGCCTCCACATCGCCTGGAACACCGTGCAGGCCGGGATGTTCTCCTCGGCGGTCTCCGGGACGGGGACGCAGCGCGGACTGCTGGTCGCGGAGATGCACGGCCCCACCTGGCTCACCGGCGGGTCGATGGGCATCGAGGGCTCCCTGCTCACCGTGCTCCTGGGCTTCGTGACGGGGATCGTGATGCTGGTCCTCGCCGCCCGCCGGGGTCATCTGCAGGGCCCGGCGAGGAAACGGCGATAGGAGCCGAGCTCGCACGGCGAGGAGAGAGAGTGTGCTCACTCGGGGCGTGATCGGCTGATCCCGCGAGTACCCTGTGACCGGTGTTGCTCAGCGCAGCCCTGCCCCGGTCACTCGGGAAGACAGCCCGTCACACCTGAAGGATTTGCCCCATGGGAGAGCTCCACCTCGGCTTCGAGATCGGCGCGATGGTCGTGCTCTGCGCGATCCTCGTCGCCGATCTGCTGCTGGTCATCAAACGTCCGCACGTCCCCTCCCTGCGGGAGTGCGCGACCTGGATCGGCTTCTATGTGGGCCTGGCGCTCGTCTTCGCGGTGGTCCTCTACTTCGTGGGCGGCATGCAGCCGGCGTCGGAATTCGTCACCGGCTGGCTGCTCGAGTACTCCCTGAGCATCGACAACCTGTTCGTCTTCATCATCATCATGACGAAGTTCTCCGTGCCGCGGAGATACCAGCAGGAAGCGCTGATGGTGGGCATCATCATCGCCCTCATCGCGCGCGGGCTGTTCATCCTGGCGGGCGCCGTGATCATCGAGAACTTCACCGCCGTCTTCTACCTCTTCGGGATCTTCCTGCTGTGGACCGCATGGAAGCAGGCCCAGGGCGAGGAAGAGGGAGGCTCCGACTCCTTCATCATGCGGACGGTGCGGCGCGTGTTCCCCGTCTCCGACGACTACGACGGCAACAAGCTGCGCACGGTCGTGGACGGCAAGAAGCTCTTCACCCCGATGCTGCTGGTGTTCATCACCCTCGGCCTCACCGACGTCATGTTCGCCCTGGATTCGATCCCTGCCATCTTCGGCGTCACCCGGAACCCCTTCCTGGTCTTCACCGCGAACCTGTTCGCCCTGATGGGTCTGCGCCAGCTGTACTTCCTCCTGGGCGGGCTCCTGGACCGTCTCGCCTACCTGCATTACGGGATCGCTGCGATCCTCGGCTTCATCGGTGTGAAGCTGCTGATCCACGCGATCCACGAGGCTCCGCTGGACTTCATCCCCGGCTTCTCGGTGCTGCAGAAGATCCCCGAGGTGCCGATCTGGCTCTCGCTCGCGTTCATCGTGGTGGCCATGGGTGTCGCCGTGCTCGCCTCTATCGTCTTCGCGAAGGACGAGGTCTCGGAGCCGCAGACGCCCGAGGGCGGGGAGCGCACGACCCTCGAGTCCTGAGCGGGACGACCCGCCCTGAGCGGGACGGCTCGCTCTGAACGGAACGGCCCACGGCCGGGGTTCCGTCTGTCGGGCAGCAGGTCCAGGATGGGGGCATGAACCCCCGAGACGACTGCTCCCGCATCGCGTCCTCCCCGCCTCCCGTGCACGGGATCGTTCCCCCGCACCTGCTGCGGCAGATCGCTCGCGCCGCTCCCGGCGGGCCGGCACGTGCTGCCGAGCAGACTCTCGCCGTCGGCCGCCAGGTGGCCGGCCACCGAGAGGTGCGTGCAGCCCGAGCCCGACGCCCCGGCTTCCCCGGCTCTGCGACGGGACTGCTGCCCCCGCATCTCGAGCAGCGGCTGGCCGGCCGCACGACGGCTGCCCCGCCGACCTCTGCCACGCAGAGCGCCGCCGTGCTGCGGCGCAGCGTCCACGACGCGCAGCACGGCACCGCCCTGCCGGGCGCACTGGTGCGCGGCGAGGGCCAGGCCTCCGCGGGGGATGAGTCCGTCGACGAGGCCTATGACGGCCTCGGCGCCACCTGGGAGCTCTACCACCAGGCCTTCTCCCGCAGCTCCCTGGACGATGCCGGCATGGAGCTCATCGCCACCGTCCACTACGGCCAGGACTTCCAGAACGCCTTCTGGGACGGGGAGCAGATGATCTTCGGGGATGGCGACGGGGTGTACTTCCAGTCCTTCACCAACGCCGTCGACGTGATCGGGCACGAGCTCACCCACGGGGTCGTCCAGTACACCGCCGGGTTGATCTACGTCGCCCAGCCCGGAGCGCTCCATGAATCGATCGCCGACTGCTTCGGCGCGATGGTGAAGCAGCGTCTGCACGGTCAGAGCGCGGAGGAGGCCGACTGGCTGATCGGTGAGGGCCTGTTCACCGACCGGGTCCAGGGGGTCGCGCTGCGCTCGATGAAGGCGCCCGGGACGGCTTACGACGACCCGTTGCTCGGGAAGGACCCGCAGCCCGCTTCGATGGCCGACTACGCCGATCTCCCGCACGACGAGGAGAACGACAACGGCGGGGTGCACGTGAACTCCGGTATCCCCAACCGGGCCTTCTATCTCGCGGCGACCGGGATCGGCGGGGCTTCCTGGGAGGGCGCGGGACAGCTCTGGTATGACGCGCTGACCAGCTCCGGGCTGCCCAAGGACGCGGACTTCGCAACCTTCGCCGCCGCGACGCTCAAGGCCGCGACAGCCCGTCACGGGGACGAGTCGGCGCAGCGAGCCGCCGTCGAAGAGGCCTGGCGTGCAGTGGGGGTGCTGGACGAGGGAGGCGCAGCGGTGGGCGGCGCAGCAGTGAGGAGGACAGCGCCGTGAGGAGGGCCGAGGAGCCATGGTGAGCGAGGAGCGAAACCCGGTCCGTCCTGTCGGACCCGGTATCACCGGAATCCCCACCGACTCCGGGGGCGATGCGGCGTGCTGGCTGGGCGAGCTGTGCCCGGAGTGCGGCGCCGTGCCCGAGGGGGAGGGGGCGCTGGATCCGACCGTGCCCTGCTGGCGCTGCGGGACGGTGCGCGCGTCCCCCACAGACGGCGAGTGAGACCCCAGCGCCGGGCCGTGCCCGCTCACACCGCCGGCGTCGCGAAGCCCCCGTTGGAATGCAGCAGCTGGCCCCGGATCCAGGATCCCTGCGCGGAGACCAGGAAGCGCACCAGATCCGCGACCGTCCCCGGCCCGGCGAGCTCCCCGCCCGGCATCTGCGCGGCGACGGAAGTGCGGATCTCCTCGTCCATCCAGCCGGTGTCGATCGGGCCGGGGTTGATCACGTTGGTGCGGATGCCGCGGTCCGCGAGCTCACGGGTGCCCGCCAGCACCAGGCGATCCAGCGCTCCCTTGGTCGCCCCATAGGGGAGGTTGTGCACGGTGTGGTCGCTGGTCAGCGCGATGACCGCGCCCCCGGAGGCGGCAGCGATCGACGCGTCCGGCGCGCCCGGTGAGACTGCCCGGACCTGCTCGCCCGGATCAACCTGCCCACCCGGCTCGACCTGCTCCGCGAAGGCCTTCAGCAGCAGCCAGCTTGCACGCACGTTGACCGCATAGTGCCGATCGAAGCTCTCGACCGTGGTGTCCAGGAGCGAGGAGTCCACCGACTCGCAGTGGCTCATCACCAGCACCCCCAGCGGGCCCAGCGCCTCGCACGCACGGCTGACCACCTGCGGCGGGAGCTGCGGGTCTGCGAGGTCCCCGGGGATCAGCACGACGCGGCGGCCGACGGCCCGCAGCTCCTCGGCGAGCAGCTCCACATCCGAGTCCTCGCCGAGCACCCGCCGGTCGTAGGGGGCGTGGAAGGACAGTGCCAGGTCGAACCCGTCGGCGGCGAGGCCACGCGCGATCGCGGCGGCGATCCCGCGGCGACGGCCGACGCCGGTGAGCAGAGCGGTGCGGGGCAGATCCGCGGAGCTGCTGGAGGTGCTGGAGGAGGTGGAGGTGGGGAGGTGCATGCGGCTGACGGTACGGCGCGGTCGCCCCCTCCGGCCACCGGTTTTCCCGGGCCCGGAGCCGGTCACTCAGCTCGTTGGCTCCCGCGCTCCCCGCGGCGCCTCCTGCCGGCGTCGCCGGTTCAGGCGTCCTTCTCGTCGGCCCGGTCCCAGACCACGTGGCCGTCCTCGCCCAGCCGTGCCCCCTCGCTCGGCTCGTGCGATCGCTGCTTGCCGTCGGGCATGAGGTCCGCGACCTCGACCTGGTGCTCCATGAGCATCACGTCGGCGATCAGGCGGCGATGGCAGCGCCACCACACCGCCTCCGAGCACATCACGGCGGTGCGGGCGCGCGCCACGTCGCCGAGCAGCTCCTCGAGGCCGGCGCGGAACTCCTCGCTGCGGGTCCAGCCGGCGTAGGCGCGGAACTGCTTCACTCGCCACCAGGTGTCGGGGGAGGCGGCATCCTCGTCCTTGGTGAGCCGGCGCCGCCCTCCCAGGCGCTCGTCCCAGCGGTAGCCGATCCCCGCCTCGGTGCAGATCTCCTCGACCGCTCCGCGGGCGGCAGCATCGTTGGTGCGGGAGCCGGGGAAGCGGCGCACATCCACCAGCTGCTGGATGCTGGCGCCGCGGAGCAGATCGCTGAGCTCCGTGCGTGAGAGGGTGCCGTGCCCGACGGTGAGCAGGGAAGCAGTCATCAGCCCAGTATGTCGCGGGGCCCAGCTCCCGGCAGGACCGAGCGGTCGGTGGCAGGTGGCACGGTCCACCCAGGCACCGCGGGGCAGACTGAGCACATGGACAACAGCGCGGCGCCGGGGCCCGATCGCCCAGAGGCACGGCGGCAGGCGATGGCGGTCGGCCTGACACTGCTGGTCCCGGGGCTGGTCCCGGGGCTGGTTCCAGTGTTGATCGCGGTGGTGCTGGGATGGGCGCTGCGCGCTCTGCCCGCAGTCGGTGCATGGGACCTCTCCCTGGTCATCGCCGCGAACCGCTCCCTGGACGAGAGCGCTGCGCGCCTCGCGATCGGGATCGATGTCGGCTTCGGTCCGGTCCTGGCGATCGCCCTGGTCGCCCTCGCCGCGCTCGTGAGCGGGGTGCTGCGCCGCAGCCGCTGGGCCGCGATGCGGGCGGCGCTGCTGGTCGCGGTGCCCTGGGCACTGGTGGAGCTGATCAAGCTGCTCGTGCGCCGCCCGCGCCCCGACGGTGAGCTGCTGCTGCAGCACCTGGTGCCCGAGCCGCTCACCTTCAGCTATCCCAGCGGGCACACCGCCTGCGCCGCCGCGTTCGTCACCGTGATCGTGCTCGCCCTGCCCGCAGGCTGGCCCCGCCGGATCGCCCTCGCGCCTGCCGTGCTGCTCGCCCTGGTCACGGCCTGGTCACGGGTCGCGCTCGGCGTCCACCACCCCTCCGACGTCCTGGTCTCGCTGCTGCTGGTACCGGTGCTGTGCCTGCTGATCGCGCGGCTGTTGGACCTGCTCCACGCCACCCTCCGACCCCGTCCCCAGCCCCGCGCCCGCCCCCAGGAAGTGACCCAGGCATGATCCCTGAACATGAGCTCACCGCGCCCGTCTCTCTCACCACGCCCGACGGCGAGCTGAACCCCGCGGCCCTCGGCTTCACCCGCACCCCGCTCCATGACACCTCCGGGATCGGCGGGCGTCACCGCTGGGGCCGCAACAAGCGCTGGGAGTACTGGAACGTCATCACGCCGCAGCACATCCTCGCGGTCACCGTCTCCCACGTCGACTACCTCGCACTGCACGCGGTCTGGCTGCTGGACCGGACCAGCGGCGAGGTGATCTCGCGCGATGCGATCTTCCCGCTGGGCCTCGGCGCGACCCTGCCCGGCTCCCTCGGTTCCGGACCCGCCAGCGGCCGGGCGCCCGGCCTGCAGCTCCAGATCGAGGAACAGATCGACGAGCAGTTCGAGGAGCAGACCGACGAGCAGACCGACGAGCAGACCGGTGGCGGCGGCACCCGCCTGGTCGGGGCGATCCCGCGCTTCGCCTTCGACCTGGTCGCCGAGCGCCCGGCCGGCCACCAGGCGATGGGAGTGGTGGTCCCCTGGCACCGACGCACGCGCCGAGACACACGCTGCGCCACGCCGATTCCGTGCTTCCAGTACACCGTCAAGGACGTCGCCCGGCCCGCCCACGGGGTGCTGGTGATCGACGGGGGGCGCCATCCGGTCGAGGCGGCGTGGGCGGTGCTCGACCACGGCCGCGGCCGCTGGCCCTATCGGGTGCGCTGGAACTGGGCAGCCGGTTCCGGGAGGGTCGACGGGAGGGTGATCGGGCTGCAGCTCGGCTCGAAGTGGACCGACGGTTCGGGCGCCACCGAGAACGCTCTGGTGGTCGACGGGCAGCTGAGCAAGATCAGCGAGGAGCTGCACTGGGACTACGACCCGGCTGACTGGATGCGGCCCTGGCGCATCACCGGCCAGCGCGCCGACCTCACCCTCACCCCCTTCCACCGCAAGCACGGCAGCACGCAGGCGCTGGTGATCGCCTCGCGCACCGATCAGCTGTTCGGCACCTGGAGCGGCTGGGTGCGCGACGACCGCGGCGAGCGGATCGACGTCGGCGGGATCGAGGGCTTCGCCGAGGACGTCACCAACCGCTGGTGAGCACCTGGTCGGTGGAGCGCAGATCCACCTGCGGCGGGAACAGGCTCATGGTGTGCAGGGCGGGCGGGCCGTTCTCCGCGGCGGAGTGGGCGACGGCGTCGGTGACCACGCTCAGGCGAACCCCGGCATCGGCCGCCGGGAGCACCGTGGAGATCACGCAGCAGTCCGTGGTCACGCCCGTGACCAGCAGGTGTGTGCGCGGGTTCGCGGGCCAATCCACCCGCTGCGCCAGCTGCGCACCCCATTTGCCGAAGGTCGGCTCGTCGATCGTGGGGTGGGCGGACAGGCCGCGTGCGGCATCGACCAGGTCGTAGCGCGCGTCCTCTGCCGGGACATCCGCGAAGGGCCAGGCCCGGAAGTAGTCGCCCCAGGCGGTCGCCCGGTCGGCGGTGGGCAGCCAGCGCGTGACCAGGGTGCGCTCGGGGCCCACGGCCTCCGCCAGACGGGCGATGTTCTCCATCGCCGCAGGGAAGAACGGCGAGCACCACTGGGAGCGGGGGTCGGCGAAGATCCATTGCGGGTCGACGATCAGCAGCCAGGGCGCCGGGTTCGCCTCAGGGGCAGGGGGCATGGGCAGGATCCTCTCCAGGGCGTGCAGCGGTGCACGAGGCGGGGTCAGAGCAGGTGGGGTCTGAGCACGGGTGGTCAGTGCGGGTGGGGTCAGAATAGTCGGCGCGCTGGCGCGGCCGGAGGGCGGCGAGCACCGCCGGCGCGACCGCGAAGGCCGCCCCGGCCAGGCACAGCACCCCGCCTATCGCCGCCAGCGGAGGCGGCACCTCGCCCAGCAGCAGCCAGGCCAGCACCACGGTGAAGGCGGGCACCAGCAGCGAGGAGGAGCTGAGCAGCCCGGCGCCGGTGTGGGTCAGGGCGTAACCCCACAGCAGGAAGGCGAGCGCGGTGGGGAACACCCCGAGATAGACCACGCCCAGCACTGTGCTGACGGGCGCCGCGCCGACTTCCGCCACCAGCGCTGGCGCGAAGGGCAGGCAGGCCAGAGCGCCGGCCAGCACCCCCGATCACCGTCATCGAGGTGGAGTCGACGTGGGCGAGCAGCAGCTTCTGTGCGAGCACGCTGCCCGCGTAGAGCAGCGCCGCCACCAGCCCCAGCACCACCCCCAGCCCGGAGAGGTCGCCGGTGGAGGCACCCACCGTGATCAGCACGATCCCGCTGAAGGCGACCAGCACCCCGGCGAGCAGCCGCACGGAGAACCCCTCCCCGAGCAGCAGCCCCGAGGCGACCGCCACGATCAGTGGCGCGAGGTTCACGAGCATCGCGGCGGTCGCCGGATCCAGGAACAGTTCCGCGGCGTTGAGCACCACGAGATACACCGCGAACCAGGCGACGCCCCAGCCGATCACCGCGGCCCACAGCCGCCCGCTGCGAGGTCGGCGGACCCGGCCCAGGAGCAGCAGGGGCAGCAGGACGGTCGCCGCGGAGCCCACCCGCAGCAGAGCCATCGCGCCGGGGGAGAAGTCGTTCCCGGCCACCCGGATCACCAGGAAGGACGAGGCCCACATCAGCATCACCCCGAGCGCGGCGAGCCACGGCAGGGCGGGATGGGCGGGGGAGGGATGCATGGACCCATCGTGGACCCTGCGGGGCGGGCGCGGCATCCCTGCCCAGGACGGACAGCCCGGCGTCCCGGCTGCCTTACAGCCCGGTTGCCCGGCGTCTAGGCAGTCTTGCAACCCGGCAGTCAGCTCAGCGCTGTTCCTGGCGGCGGATCTTCCCGCGCCGCGCGATGAAGGTCACCACGAAGCCGAGCACCAGCGCCAGCAGCACGCCGATGTTCGAGTACGCCCAGTTGCCGTCCCAGTAGGAGCCGGCCGGGTCCTCCACGTAGGTGCCCAGGCCCAGCGGCTCCAGCAGGTAGCCCTGCCAGTTGTTCCAGGAGGCGGCCTCGGTGAAACCGTTCACGACCAGGCCCCAGCCCAGGATCGAGGCGACCACCATGGTGATGATCGAGGTCCAGTCGAAGGCGCCGTAGCGTCCGGCGGGGTCGAACAGGGCCTTCTCGTCGTAGTCCGCCCGGCGGGTGAGGATGTCGGCGATGAGGATCCCGGCCCAGGCCGCGATCGGCACGCCGAGGGTGATCAGGAAGCTCTGGAACGGCTCGATGAAGCTGGTCGCAAAGAACGCCACCCAGATGGTGCCAGCGGTGAGGATCAGCCCGTCGACAGCGGCGGCGGCCGGGCGGGGGATGCGGATGCCGAGGCTGATGAGGGTGAGACCCGAGGAGTAGATGCCCAGCACCGCGCCGGAGACCAGAGTCAGCACCGCGACGATCCAGAAGGGGATCAGCGCCCACAGCGGCAGGATCGTCACCAACGCGCCGATGGGGTCGCCCTCGATCGCGCCCGCGAGGCCCTCGTCGGAGCCGGCCAGCAGCAGGCCGAAGATCACCAGCACGACCGGCGCCGCGGCACCGCCCACGGTGTTCCATAGCACGATCGAGCCGTCCGAGGCGGTGCGCTTCTGGTAGCGCGACCAGTCGGCCGCGATGTTGATCCAGCCCAGTCCGAAGCCCGTCATCACCATCACCAGCGCGCCGACCATCGCCTGCGGCGGGCCGTGCGGCATCGACGCCACGGCGGCCCAGTCGATGTGGGGGATGGTGAGGATCATGAACAGGATCGTCATCGCCCCGGTCGCCCAGGTCAGGACCGACTGCAGCTTCATGATGGTGTGGTAGCCGAGCACGCTGGCGCCCACGATCAGCGCGGCGATGACGACCGTGGCGATCACGGTGACCGCCTGGCCCGAGGCGAGCCCCAGCACGTCGAAGACGGTCGCGGTGGCGAGCACGGCGGAGATCGCCAGCGAGGTCTCCCAGCCGATCGAGGTCAGCCAGGACACGATCCCGGGCACCTTCTGGCCGTGCACGCCGAAGGCCGCACGGGAGAGCACCATCGTGGGGGCGCTGCCGCGCTTGCCGGCGATCGCGACCAGCCCGCACAGCAGGAAGCTGAGGATGATGCCGAGCACCGCCACCACGGTCGCCTGCGCGAAGCTGATCCCGAAGCCCAGCAGGTAGGAGCCGTAGCTCATCCCGAACACGGAGACGTTCGCGGCGAACCAGGGCCACACGAGGTCGCGCGGCTTCGCCGTCCGCTCGGACTCGGCGATGATCTCGATGCCGGCGGTCTCGATGACGCCGGCGCCGCCGACGGGGGCGACGGGCGAGGAGGCGGTGCGGTCAGAGGATGTCATGTCGACTCCGGGGGAGCAGGGCCGGCGGGTGCCGGCCGGCGGCGGGGCGGGGATGCCCAGCAGTCTCCCACGGTGACCGGACCAGGGGTGACCTGCCGAGCCGGGGCCGTACCCTGGATCGATGCGTCCCGTGCCCGCAGCATCCTCCCGGATCCAGGCATCGACCGCGCGCCTGCTCAGCCTCGGCCCCACCCGCGTGGATCACCTCCCGGCCTTCCGGATCGCGCTCGGCCTCGCGATCCTGCTGTCCGTGCTGCTGGTGACGGGGCACGTGGAGTGGGCGATGTACGTGGGCTTCGGGGCGTTCACCGGGATCTACTCGAGGTACGAGCCCACCCGGATGCGCTTCCGGCGCCAGTCGATGGCCGGCGCCCTGCTCACCGTGTGCGTGACGATCGGTGCGGCGCTCGCCCGGCTCGGCGAGTCGATGGGCGATGCGGCGGAGTCCTGGACGGTCCTCGGGATCGGGTCGGTGGTGGCCGGCCTGGCCGCGGTGGTGGTGCTGAGGCTCGGGCTCAAGCCGGGCGGGGCGATCTTCCCGCTGTTCGCGGTCGCCGCCGTCGCGTCGGCCCCACCGGCCGCCCCGGTCTGGGCCGCGTTCCTCATCGCCGGGGCCTGCGCATCGCTGTGCGTGGTGCTGGGGCTGCTGGGCCACTGGGCGGGGGAGCGCCACCCCGGGGCGGGAGTGCAGGCCGCGACGGAGACATGGACGCGGGCGCAGCTGGGGGCGGAGTTCGGCCGCTTCGCGGTCGCGGCGGCGATCGCCGGGCGCTCGGGCTCGCCTCCGGCCTGCCGTTCCCGTACTGGGCGCAGATCGCGGCGATCGCGCCGCTGTCGGCCCCGGGCCGCACCCTGCAGGTCGAACGCGGGCTGCACCGCATCATCGGCACCACGCTGGGCATCGTCACCACCGCCTTCCTGCTGTCCTTCCCTGCCCAGCCGTGGCAGCTCGTGGTGTGGGTGGTGGTGCTGCAGTTCCTCGCCGAGATGTACGTGCTGCGCAACTACTCCTTCGCACTGCTGTTCATCACCCCGCTGGCGCTGCTGATGGTGCAGATCGCCCATCCTCAGCCGATCGGGGCGATGCTCGAGGCGCGGGTGCTGGAGACCGCGATCGGTGCGGTCGTCGGGATCGCCGTGGTGATCGCCGCGGCGCCGTGGGACCGGTGGGCGGCGCGGCGCCGGCTCGCGGCCGACGAGGTCGAGGACGCCGCCGGCCGATGAGCGACGCCGGGGGAGGGGCGCCCCGCCGCGCTCAGGTGGAGGGCCCGCCCTCGGACCCTCTACCGTGGGGTGCATGGCCTGGACCCGAGCCCAGAAGACGTTCGTCGCAGCGATCGCCCGCAACCCGCAGCGCAGCGGGAAGCACGAGATCGTCGTGCCCGAGATGGTCCTCGACCCCGGCGAGACCGTGTACGAGGTCCTGCGCTGCGCCCGCAAGGGGGACTCCTGGCCGCTGCTGATCGTCACCGACCGCCGGATCGTGTACACGGTGTACAACATGGTCACGCGCTGGAAGGTGCGCGGCGAGGTGCCGGCGACGGAGGTCGCCGGGGCGGAGCTCGAACGCCGGCTGCTCTCGGGACGGCTCCACGTGCGCCGTCGCAGCGGTGAGGCGCTCACGGTCAAGGTGTCGGATCCTGCCTGGTCGGAGCACATCGTGGAGCTCATCGACCACCTCGCGGCCGGAGGTGCCCCGCCGCTGTGAGGCAGGGGAACCGGCCTCCCGCCGCCGGTGCGCGGCTCAGGCGTCGGAGGTCGAGCCCGCGGCGTCCGTGCCCTCCGCGCTGCGGGGGATCATCACGTCGATCACTCCGAGCAGGGTCTGCGACGACACGTCCGCGATCTGCCGCTCGTCGCTCGGCGACACCTTCACTCCGAGGGGCCCGTTGTCCAGCACCCGCACCCGCTCGGAGGTGGCGACCACGGTGGCCTGGCGGCCGTCGCCGTCGGCCACAGCGGTGAGCACGGAGAGCGATCTGGTGTCGTCCATGTCGTCGCTGCGGGCGACCTCGTCCAGGGTGACGGTCTCGGGCTCCCCGTCCTCCCCAGCCGCCTCGAACGGGTCCACGAATCGCCGGATCCGATCGGGCACGGTCTCCAGCTCCGGCACGCTGAAGTGGTGGAAGCCGTCGACCGAGATGAACTCCTCGAGCACGCCCCCGCGGGGGAAGAGATAGTGCGCGAGGGTGGTCGAGCCCCCGTTCAGGGTGCGGCTGGTGGTGACCATCGCATCGGGGATCCGCCGCAGGGTGACCACCCCGGCCAGCCGACGATCCAACTGCATCGCGCGGCTCGGGCCGTCGCCGGAGCCGGAGACCAGCTCGCCCTCGTCCTCGACGCTCTCGCCCCCGGGGCGCACGAGGCCGCGGGCGGTCAGGGAGCGCAGCGCGGCGGCGGCCGAGGACGGCCGGTCCACGGCGTCCTGGTCGAGGTACGGGCTGCCCAGGAGCTCGAGGGCGGAGGCGCCGTCGAGCCCCATGATCTCCTCGTCCGTGAGGATCATCAGGACGCTCGGGTCGGGCTCCGTGGTGGCGAGCACCTCCATCGCGCCGAGCATGTCGCGCTCGGTGATGGTGGGCTCCGCCGAGGGGGACCGGCTGGACTCGCTCATACTGATTCGACTCCCTGTGTCTGTGGGTCGGTCGGTGGTGGGGCTCCGACGGACGGGCTCAGCGTCTCACGGCCGATGCGGGCGGAGCGGAACGGTCACCAGGGCAGCGCGTCGGCGAGCCCGTCGACCGCGTCGGAGAAGCCGTCGCTGACGGCGTCGACGACATCGCCGGCGGTGTCGGCGACCGCCCCGGCGGTGTCGCTGACGAAGTCGGTCGTCGCGTTCCAGGCGTCCGCCGCCGTGGCGGAGATCGAGTCCCAGTTGTCGTAGACCATCTTGCCGACGTCGGCCAGGGCCGCGCCTCCGGAGATGATCGCCCCGGCCGCTGCGATCGGGCCGCCGACCACGGCGCCGATGCCGGTCGCGGACAGCGCACCTCCGGCGATCATCAGACCGCCTCCGAGGGCGCCGGCTCCGCCCGTGATCGCGCTGAAGGTGTCACCGCTCTGGATGCCCTCGATCATCTGCGCGCCGCCGAAGAAGACGTCCGCGACGGGCAGGGCCTTGCCGAGGAACGGCGCGGCCTTGCCGAGGAACGGGACGGCCTCGCCGGCCCACTTCGCGGCGTCGTCGGCCCAGCCGAAGAACTTGGTGTTCGCGATCCCGGTGGGGATGCCGATGGCCTTGGCGACCTCGTCGGCGAGCCCGCTGAACTCCGAGCCGACGTTGAAGATGTTCTTGTAGATCGCCTTGTCGTACATCCAGGACCCGGCGACGAACTCGAAGAGGTCGTCGGCGCTGCCGAGGAACCGTGTGAAATCGCGGACGTCCCCGGTCAGGTCCAGGATCTTCTTGCCGCTGTTCCACAGACCCTGGAACGCGTTCCAGACCTTGCCGCCATCGGTGAGCTGCTCCCAGAGCGACTTCCCGTCCTCGGAGGTGTCACCACCGCCACCTCCGCCCCCGCCGGCACTGCCCCCGCCGCCGGCGCCGGCCTCAGAGCCCTCGGGACCGGACGCCTCGTCCTGCTCGTCCGCATGCCTCTCGGTGTCGCCGGCCTGACGCGTGAGCTGCCCGACGAGGTCATCGAACAGAGGCGCGGTCTGCGAGGTCCAGCGGGTGCGGAAGGCGTCGGCGTCGCCGCCCTGCCAGATGCTCTCGTCCGCGACGGCGGGGTGCAGGCGCTCGCGCAGCTCACCGAGGGAGCGCGCCCGAGAGCGGAGCAGCTCGGAGTGCCTCCGCAGCTGGTCCGTATCGGCACCGTAGAAGCCGCTCATGAATCGTCCCCTCCAGATCCGTCCGGCTCCGCGTACCGGCCCCTCGTCCTGCGACTGTCCCCACCGTAGAGGCGGGCCGGCGATGCGGCGATGGGGAGAACTCCCCACGAGCTCGCTCCGGCGGCGCGCACCCCGGTAGCGCGCACCCCGGCGAGGATCGTCAGATTCCGAGCCGATTCCGGTCGGACATGGCTCGGAACCTGACGATCCCCGGGTCGGGAGCCGCGCCCGGCGTCCCGCCGGTGCCGGCCATCTGATGGTCGGCCCTGGCCCGCCCCGCGCGCACCGCATAGCGTCGAGCCATGCCGGATGCCGCAGACACCTCCGCCGGAGCGCCCGCCGCCTACACCCACGGCTATGGCGCCGCCGTGCTGGACAGCCACCGCGCCCGCACCGCGGAGAACTCCGCCGCGCACCTGCTGCCGCATCTGCGCCCCGGGCAGCGGCTGCTGGACGTGGGCAGCGGCGCCGGCACCATCACGGCGGACCTCGCCCGTATCGTCGGCCCCGAGCACGTCACCGCGCTCGAGGTGTCCGAGCGGTCCGCGGAGATCACCCGCGCCGAGCTCGCCCGTCAGGGGCTCGACGTGCAGGTGCGGGTCGGGGATGCGCAGGCGATGCCGCTGGCCGACGACAGCGTCGACGTGGTCCACGCCCATCAGGTGCTCCAGCACCTCCCGCATCCGGTCGCGGCGATCGCCGAGGCGCGCCGCGTCACCCGGCGCGGCGGGATCATCGCCCTGCGCGACAGCGACTACGAGGGCTTCCGCTGGTACCCCGACGTCCCGGCGCTCGACCGCTGGCTCGCCCTGTACCTGCGGGCCGCCCGCGCCAACGGCGGCCGCCCGGATGCGGGCCGGCGCCTGCTCGCCTGGGCGCACGAGGCGGGCCTGGAGGACGTCACCCCCAGCGCCTCCACCTGGCTGTACGCCACACCCGCCACGCGCGCGGCCTGGGCGCAGACCATCGCCGGGAGGCTCACCGCAGGGCCCTTCGCCCAGCAGCTCCAGCGCGAGGGACGGGCCGACGCGGCCGGACGGGAGCGGCTCGCTGCGGACATCCGCGGCTGGGCCGAGCATCCCGACGGCTGGTTCTGCCTGCTGCACGGGGAGGTCGTCGCGCGGGTCCCCTGAGGCTCACAGCGCGATCAGCACGATCCCGGCCAGCACGATCACCGCGCCCACGATCCGACGCCGCGGATCCGGCTCCCGGAACATCCACCACGCCAGCAGCGAGCCCACCACGATGCTGGACTCCCGCACCGGCGCGACCAGCGAGACCGGCGCCGTGCGCATCGCTTCCAGGACCAGCACGTAGGCCAGCGGCGACAGCGCCGCGACGAGCAGGATCTCGCGCCAGTGCGCACGTGCGACCGGGCGGACGCTCTCGCGGTGGCGGCGCACCAACGTGGGGGTCATCAGCACCACCTGCCAGAGGCACGTGGTGACGAAGTAGCCCACCGGCGGCAGCCCCAGGTCCGTGACCGCGTAGCTGTCCCACAGCGTGTACGCGGCGATCGCCGCCCCGGTCGCCGCTCCCCAGGCGAGCCCCGCGCGGAGCCCCCGCCGGCCGGCCGCCGACTTCCCGATGGCCACCACGACGATCCCGGCGACGATCACCGCGGCGCCGACGCCGGCCTGCCAGCCGGGGCGCTCGCCGAGCACGAGGATCGCGATCGCCATCGACAGCACGGGGCCGACGCCGCGCGCGACCGGGTACACGACCCCCAGGTCCGCGCGGGCGTACCCGGTCTGGAGCGTGAGCTGGTAGGCGACGTGGATCAGGCCCGAGACCAGCGCGGCCGGCAGCAGCGCGGGGAGGATCCCGGCGTCGCTGCGGGCCAGCACGACCAGGGCGAGCGGCGCCCACAGCACGACCGAGGCCACGTCGTAGCACCACACGAAGGCGAAGCCGCCGTCGGCCACCCGCTTCGCGGCGAGGTTCCACACCGCGTGGCAGAGGGCCGCCAGCAGCACCAGGGCGAGAGCGAGCGCGCTCATCGTGGTGCGGGCCGGCGACGGGCGGCGGGGGCGTGCTCGGCGACCATCGGGCCAGTATCGTCCCGCGGGTCGACATCGACCGAGCCGTCGCCTATAGTTGAAAGTGAAAGCAATCGATCCCGAGGAGCTCCCATGTCGCTCAGCACCGCCGTCCTCCGCGCCGTCCCCGGCGCGTTCATCCTCAACTCCGGAATCGGCAAGCTCGGCCTGCCCGCCGAGGCGGCCGAGGGCCTGCAGGGCATGGCCGCCCAGGGCGTGCCGCCGCTGGGCAGGCTCACCCCCGAGCAGTTCGCGAAGTTCCTCAGCTACGGCGAGATCGCCGTCGGCGCCTCCCTGCTGCTCCCGTTCGTGCCCACGCGGATCGCCGGCCTGGGCCTGGCCGCGTTCTCCGGATCGATGGTGTCGATGTACCTGCGCACCCCCGGCATGACCGAGGCCGACGGAGTGCGCCCCACCCAGGACGGCACCCCCGTCGCCAAGGACAGCTGGCTGCTCGCCATCGCGGCCGCGCTGCTCCTGTCCGGAAGCAGGGACTCCGCGAAGGGCTGAAACCCCCGCCTCACTCCCCGAGCCGTGCGAGCCGGCGCCGGATGAAGCGCTGCTCCGCGATGCCGCCCGCCAGGTCGAGCGCCCGCCGCCAGGCGGCCACCGCCCCGTCCGTGCGCCCCAGCTGCTCGCGCAGCAGCGCCAGGGAGATGTGGAAGGGGTGGTGGCGGGCGAGCTCCGGCTCCGCGGCCAGCTGCTCGAGCAGCGCGAGCCCCTCGGCCGGTCCCCGCGTCCGTCCCACCGCGATGGCGCGGTTCATCCGCACCACCGGGTCCTCCCCGTGGGTGAGCAGCAGGTCGTACAGCGCCACCACCTGGGCCCAATCGGTGTCCTCGAAGCGGGGTGCCTCGGCGTGGACCGCGGCGATCGCGGCCTGGACGGTGAAGCTCCCGGCGTCCGGGCGGGCGGCGGCCTCCTCCACCAGGGCCAGCCCCTCGGCGATGCTCCCCGCATCCCAGCGGGACCGGTCCTGGTCCTCGAGGGGCACGGGGATGCCCTCGGCGTCCTCGCGGGCGGGCGAGCGGGCATCGCTGAGCAGCAGCAGGGCCAACAGCCCCTGCGCCTCGGCGGACGCGGGCAGCAGCTGGCGGGTGATCCGCGCCAGCCGGATCGCCTCGGCCGAGAGCTCCCGCCGGATCGGGGCGTCGCCGCTGGTCGCGGAGTACCCCTCGGTGAAGATCAGGGAGATCGCCGTGAGCACCAGCGGCAGCCGGCGCTCGCGCTCGGCGGGGTCGGTGGGCACCGTCAGCGGGATCCGGTGGGCGGCGATCCGCTGCTTCGCCCGGGTGATCCTCGCCTGGAGGGTGGGGGTCGCAAGGAGCAGGGCCTGGGCGACCTCCGCGCTCGTCAGCGCCCCCACGAACCGCAGCATGAGGGCGATCCGGTCCGCCGGGGCGATCGCCGGGTGGCAGCAGCCCATCAGCATCGCCAGCCGCTCGTCGGGCACGTCCTCGGTCGTGAGCGGCCCCTCGTCGGCCGGAGGGGCGGTGGCCTCCTCCCGCACGTGCAGCTCCGCGAGCCGGCGGGCGGCGGTCTGGTCATGGCGCACCCGGTCCAGCGCGGCGCGGCGGGCGACCGTCGTCAGCCAGGCCAGCGGCTGCTGCGGGACGCCCTGCTCCGGCCAGCTGCGCAGGGCGGACTCCATCGCCTCCTGGGCGGCGTCCTCCGCCAGGTCGAGGTCGCCGAAGCGGCGCACGAGGGCGGCCAGCAGGCGGCTGTGCTCCTCCCGGTGGACCCGGGCCAGCACGTCGTCCGCCGGCCGCTCCTCGTGCGCCGCAGCGGGAGCCATGGGGCTCAGTACTCGGCCAGGGGCCGGATCTCGACGCGGCCCCCGATCGCTCCCGGGCACTTCGCGGCCCAGGCCAGGGCGTCGTCGAGCGAGTCGACCTCGATCACGATCGTGCCGCCGACGAACTCGCGGCTCTCCGCGTACGGGCCGGCGGTGATCACCGGCTCCGCCTCGCTCGTGGCCTTGGACAGGCTGGTGCCCTCCTCGGGATCGGTGAGCGCGAAGCCGCCGGCCAGCACTCCGGCCTCCTTCAGCGCCTCGTCGAAGGCGATGAACTCCTCGGGCCCGGGCCCCTCGTCGGTCTCGCCGCAGCGATCGTCGGCCAGGTTCCCCATCAGCAGCAGGACGTACTTCATGGTGACTCCTCCAGTGGTGCCTCGACCGAGCCGTGCGGCCCGGACACCACTATGACGAACGAGCAGTCCGCAGATCGACACCCCGGCGGAAGAATCTTCGGGCCCGACGCCCGCAGCACCTCCGCCGCGGAGGCCCTCAGAGCACCCGCAGCCCCTCGAGCATCACCTCGAGATCCTCGACCTGCTGGTCATGGCCGAGCGCCGCGCCGCCGTCGAAGGCCGCCGGGCCGTCGGGCGTGTCCACCACGATCACCACCAGGTGCCAGGCGTCGGTCGTGTGGAACAGCGCGGTCTGCGAGATCTGCACCTCGGCGCTGACGATCCACGCCGGGTGGCCGTCGATCGTGGTCGCCTCGTCGCGGTAGTCCACCAGCTCGGGCGGATCGTCGTAGATCTGCTCGACCTGGTCGCGGCTGAGCCCGCACCGGAAGATCGCACGGGCGGTCTCCTCCGCCCCCGGATAGCCGCCCTCCTCCTCGGGGAACTGGACCGCACCGACCCCGGCGACCGTGAACCATCCGTTCTCCACCGGCTGGTGGGCGAAGCTCTGGTCGGTCAGATACGCGCCCTGGGAGCCCCAGTCGGAGCCGACCTCCCAGCCCTCCTGCACGGGGAACTCGAGGCCCCCGCCCCGGACGACGCCGTCGACCTGCTCGGTGACCACCTCGTTGTCGTGCACCGTGCAGTCGACGGTGGGCTGTGCGGCGAAGGTCGTCTCCCCGTCGGCCTCGTCGGTCTGCTCCTCGGTGGGGACGAACTCCGACGGGCGGGTCCGTTCCGTCTCCTCCGTCTCGGGGCCGGTCCCGCCGCCGGCGGTGGGATCCTCCGGATCGGTGCTGAACACGGTCTGCGAGAGCACCAGGGCCACGATCGCGACCACGATCACGAGGAATCCGGCGCCGCCCAGCAGGAGCGCGATCAGAGGCCCCTTCCCGGGCTCTTCGCGGTTCGTGGTGAATGACCCTGCTGAGGCGGGTGTTCACGCTACGGTTTTCGCGGCGCTGGTCAGCAGGATACGCATCCGGTAGTTCTCGGCGTTGCGGAAGCC
>NZ_JBQDLF010000052.1:0-23065 GCF_052095815.1 Brachybacterium sp.
CCGTAGCGTGAATACCCGCTACAGCAGGGTCATTCACCATGAACCGCGAAGAGCCCGGTATCCGCGATGCGCTGGGCCCGTGAGGTGGAGCTCTGCGCATCGGCGACGAGCTTCCGGATCCCGGCGAGCGCCGTGTCCTCGCCGATGGCGGTGACCTCGAGGCGCAGGCCGGAGTCGGTGGCGACGGTGCCTGCGACGACGTCGTCCCCGACCTCCCGCCGCACGGTGGCGGACTCGCCGGTGATCATGGACTCGTCCATGCTGGCGCCGCCGTCGAGGATCCGCCCGTCGGCCGGCACCGAGGCGCCGGGCCGCACGAGGACGATGTCGCCGACGGCGAGCTCGGATGGGGAGACCGAGACGACCTCCTCGCCCACGACCTTCTCCGCCTCGTCGGGCAGGAGCGCGGCGAGGGAATCCAGGGCCGAGCCGGTCTGTGCGAGCGAGCGCATCTCGATCCAATGGCCCAGCAGCATGATCACGACCAGGAGGGCGAGCTCCCACCAGAAGTCGAGCTGTGCGTCGAGCAGCCCCAGCGAGGCGCCCCAGGAGGCGGCGAAGGCGACGGTGATCGCGAGGGCGATCAGCAGCATCATCCCGGGCGCGCGGGAGCGGATCTCGGAGACCGCGCCGGTGAGGAACGGCCTGCCGCCCCAGAAGTAGAGGACGGTGCCGAGCAGCGGCGGGATCCAGCTGATCAGCCCGCTCTCGGGGAGGTCGTAGCCGAGCATGAGCCCGACCATCGGACTCGTCGCGACCACGGGGATCGCGAGCACGAGCATGATCCAGAACAGCCGACGGAACTGCGCGACGTGGTCGCCGTGGTCGTGGTGGTCGCCATGGTCGTGGTGGTCCTGATGGTCCTGATGGTCCGCATGCCCCGCATGCCCCGCATGCCCATGGTCGACGTCCGGCTTAAAGCCCATGATCGCCCTCTCTCCCGCTGCTCCGACTCTTTCCTTTCAAGCTATACCCCCAGGGGGTATTCATCAAGGGACCCCCGGACCGTAGGCCATTCCCCTCGCCGCCCCCGCGGTCTACGCTCGCAACGAGCGCCCGGCAACGGGTCGGGGCGACGCCGAGGAGGCCTCCATGCCCGCAGCACTCCACCCCTACCTGAACTTCGACGGCAACACCCGGGAGGCCTTCGAGTTCTACGGGCACTCGCTCGGGGCGATCCCGCAGTTCGCCACCTTCGGGGAGTTCGGCGGACTTCCGGCCGATGACCCGAACGCCGACAAGATCATGCACGGCTCCCTCGAGGTCACCGAGCTGATCAGGCTCTACGCGTCCGATGTGATCGAGGGGATGTCCCCCGAAGGCTTCATCGTGGGCAACAACGTCACCCTGTCGCTCATGGGGGACGACGAGACCCTGCTGCGCAGCGCGTACCTCAAGCTCTCCGAGGGCGGCAGCATCACCATGGCCCTCGAGAAGCAGATGTGGGGCGATATCTACGGCTCGTTCACCGATCGCTTCGGCATCGTGTGGCAGGTGAACATCTCCACTCCCGCCGAGAGCTGATCATCTCGACAACATCCTGGGCCACGGGAGTAGTCTGCGGCAGGGCCTGAACGGCCCACCCGTCGCACCGACCTCCCACCCGTCGCACCGATCTGCGGCGCGCACCATCTCTCGAAAGGCCCCTCATGTCCTCTCCCCGCGTTTCCGTCCAGCAGGCCTGGGATGCACTGGTGGAGGGGAACGAACGCTTCATGGCCGGGGACCTGAACCATCCGCAGCAGAGTGCCGCCCGGCGCAGCGAGCTGCGCGGGAGCCAGGCGCCCAACGCAGCCTTCCTGGGCTGCTCGGACTCACGGGTGGCGGCAGAGATCCTCTTCGACTGCGGGCTGGGCGACCTGTTCGTGGTGCGCAACATCGGCCAGATCGCGAATGCGAACACCACCGCGACCATGGAGTTCGCCGTGGCGGAGCTGGGCGTCGCCGTGATCGTGGTGCTCGCCCACGGCTCCTGCGGGGCGGTCAAGGCTGCGATCGATCAGACCACGGCCGCGCCGAGCGAGGTCACCCCGGCGATCCGCAAGGAGCTCGAGTCGATCCAGCCCGCGGTTCAGCAGGAGTGGTTCATGACTCAGCAGGTCAGCCCGTATGTGGATCCCGAGCTGATCGATGCGGATGCGGTGGGGCGGCGCCATCTGGATGAGACCATCAACGCCCTGATGCGGCAGTCGAAGGTCATCTCCGACGCGGTCGCCGCCGGCGAGCTCGGCATCGTCGGCTGCCAGTACCAGCTGGAGGAGGGCCGGGTCTCCCCGATCTCCTGGGTGGGCCGGGTCGACACCGCCCGCTGAGGCCAGCCCCTCACAGTCCTGCCGACGGCGTCGGATCAGCCGTCCTGCGGGGCAGGCTCTCCGGCGCGACGACGGCCCCGGCCCCGGCCCGGACGATCACGCAGCAGCGACCCTCCTGGGGACACAGCTCCGCTCGCGCCCGATCCTCTCCCCTGCTCTCCAGCGCGCTGCCCAGCAGCGTCTGGTTGAGCGTGCACACCAGCTCGGTGTGGGTGCGGCTGAGTCGATGGAAGGGGCAGTTGCGCAGGATGATGTCCCCCTCTGGATCCATGGACGGCTCATAGCCCCGTGCGGCGAGGACCTCCATGAGCTCCCCGTCCGCTGCACCGGCGGAGTGCCCCTCCGCCTCGGCCGTGCGGACGAGGGCGCCCCGCAGCGCCCCGCTGCCGTCCTCGTCGATCGCGGTCGCGAGCAGGTCGGCCAGCAGCGCGTAGTCGCGCGGGGGCACGGAGACGGTGCGCTCCTCTCGGACCCGGTGATACCGCTTGGCGGGTCGCCCCGCCCCGGGACCGCCGACGCCGGGCGGGCGAGCATACGTGGTGGTCAATAGTCCTGCCTCGACGAGCCGGTCGAGGTGGTAGGCCGCGAGGTTCCGCGCCATCCCCACCGATCGGGCGGCGTCGTCGCGGGTCAGCGGCTCATCCTGCGCAGCGATCGCGTCGTACAGCCGTCGCCGCACCGGATCCACGAGCGCGCTCAGTCCCTGCAGGCCGTCCGGACCGACCTCACCCTCACCGCTCATGACTCGCCCCGCTCATGCTTCTGCCCGTTCACGACTCGCTCCGTTCATGCCCAAAACTCTAACACCAAGAGTTCTTGACAAACAGGCGGGGTCAGGAGGACTCTAAAAATAGGTTCAGTTGGTTCTAGAAGGAGTCTCGCCATGTCCGTGCTCACGTCCTCCCCCTCGATGTCCTTCCTCACCCGCGCCCGTCAGGACTCCGGCCTCGCCGCATTCTGGGTGCTGCGCCTGGGCTTCGTCGTCCTCCCCCTGCTGATGGGGCTGGACAAGTTCACCAACCTGCTCACCGACTGGCCGGGGTACCTGGCCCCGTGGCTCGTGGCGCTCCTGCCCGTCAGTGCGCAGGCGGCCATGTATGCCGTGGGCGTGGTCGAGATCGTGGCCGGGATCGCCGTCGCGCTTCGGCCCCGCCTGGCCGCCTGGGTGGTCGCGGCGTGGCTCGCCGGCATCATCGTGAACCTGCTGACCTACTCCGGGTTCTACGACGTCGCGCTGCGGGATGTCGGCCTGCTGGTCGCGGCGGTCGCCCTCGGGCTGCTCGCCCGGACCTACGACCGTCCGCGGGTCGACGCGGCCGCGTGACCGTCGCACCTCACCGGGATCACCGGGCTCACGGTCCCACGTAGGGTGAGCTTCGACGGCGCGGCACCAGCATCGGCCAGGAGGCCCCTATGAGCACCCCCGCATCCCCCGAGGTTCCCACCACCACGTTCGCCGACGGGGCGAGCATCCCGCTGATCGGCTTCGGCACGGGCGGGGCCCAGGGCCCCGCCGGAGCCGACGTGATCGCCTCCGCACTGCGCACCGGCTACCGACTGCTCGACACCGCTGCCCAGTACGGCAACGAGACCGCCGTCGGCGAGGGTCTGCGCCGCAGCGGTGTGGATCCCGCCGAAGTGCTGGTGACGACCAAGGTGGCAGGTGGCGATCACGGCCGCGAGGCCGCCCGCACCGGGATCCTCGAATCGCTGCGCCGGTTGGGGCTGGAGCGGGTGGGGATCGCCCTGATCCACTGGCCGAATCCCTCCCGCGGACTCGCCGTGGACACCTGGCGCACCCTGCTGGACCTGCGGGAGGAAGGGCTGGTTCTCCACGCCGGGGTCTCGAACTTCCGCCCCGATCAGCTCCAGGAGCTGTTCGACGCGACGGGGCACTGGCCCGAGATCAATCAGATCCAGCTCTCCCCGGCGCTGCCCCGCCAGGAGCCGGATGCCTTCCACCGGGAGCATGGGATCGTCACCCAGGCCTGGGGACCGCTCGGGACCCGGGAAGGGCTCTCGGAGCAGTTCGCGATCCGCAGGGTCGCGGCGAAGCACGCGGTCACAGTCGCGCAGGTGGCGCTGCGCTGGGCCGTGGACCGGGAGATCGTGGTGATCCCTCGCTCCTCGGACCCGGGCAGGCAGCGGCTGAACCTCGATCTGACCGCTCTCCGCCTGGACCAGGAGGATCGCGCACTGCTGGCGAGCCTCGATCTGGGTGAGGAGAGCGCCTGGGACTCCCGGGAGCACGAGGAGTGGTGAGCAGGAGGAGTGGTGAGCCGGAGGAGTGATGAGCGGGGAGCAGCTCAGCCGGTGACGGTGCGGGCGATCTCGTGCATCTCCTCGAGCCGGCCCCATTCGTCGTCGTCCGTCCCGGCGTAGACGAGCGACAGGCGGCCGGTGTATCCGGTCTCTCGCAGCGTCTCCAGCGAGCGCGTGAGATCCTCGGCATCGAGCACGCCCGGAGCCGATTCACGAGCCTTGACCTGGGAACACTCGGCATCCCCGGCGACCGCCGCGATCTGCTGGTACTTGTCCTCACCGTCCCAGTTCCCGGTGTCGATGAGCAGGCCGACCTCTCCCTCGAGCTGGTCCAGCAGCCCCCGGGTGGTGCGCGCATCGATCAGCAGCGACTTCCAGTTCTCGGTGAGCACCCGGAGGCCCGGATGCGCCGCGGCGAGGGCCCGCAGCCGGCGGGCGCTGAGCGCGAGCGTCTCCGGCGTCGGCGCCTGGTCCCCGGCGGGCACCCGCACCCTCGGCACGCCCAGCCGTTCGGCCACCTCGATCCAGCCCGAGACCCAGCGCTGCTGCTCGACGCCATGCTCGGGATGGACGATGTCTCCGTCATCCACCAGGAAGCACTCGAGGTCGACTCCCGCGGTGTCGAACCCGTCGCGCAGCTCTGCCAAGTACGCGGGCTCGGTGCGGGGCAGGTAGAAGTGACACAGCTGGGCGCTGGTGAATCCGTGCGCGGCGAGCTGACCGGGCAGCTCGAGCAGGTCCAGGCCGCCTGCGGCGTCGTTCTCGGCGAGGGTGCCCGACGGGGCGGAGCCGGGCGCGACGAACCGGCCCATGGTCCGGAACAGGGACCAGGTGTGGAGAGCCTTCGCGGGGTTGAGGACAGAGGTGGGGTCCAGGGCAGAGGCGGGGTCCAGGGCAGAGGTGGGGTCCAGGGCAGAGGTCGGGTTGAGAGCATGGGCCATGAGGTCTCCTGTGATCGATCGGGCGGGGGTCATCCCCCGAAGTGCGCCGCGAGGTCCTCGGTGGTGACGTTCGCGCCGGAGCTCGCCGCGACCACGTCGGCCGTCATGACTCGGGTGCCGCGATCCCCCTCGGGGTGCGCCTCGATCCGCACGAAGGCCGTCCGCACCCCGGGCTGCTGGTCATAGGTGTCGCTCACCGTCTCCAGGACGACGAGCAGCGACCGTTCGATCTGCGCACGGTCCTGACCGGCCAGCACCAGCACTCCGCTGATGGTCGTGCCGGCAGAGGTGGAGTCCTGGAACTGCACTTTCCCGTCCCGGTGCTCCGGCAGCGCTTCGACAGCGACGCGCAGCGCCTCCTGGACGTCGGTGACATCGCTGCGCCCGCCCAGTCCGCAGGCGGTGAGCAGGCTGCCGATGATCCCCACGAGCACTCCTCTGCGGCCGATGGCGCTGGCTGTCATCGGCCCATCATCCACCATCGCCTCCGCCCCCGCTCCGCCCTCGGCGTCAGTTCTCGCGGTGCACGCCGGAGGTAAAGTGCTGGACGCTCTCCGGATCCCCGGTGAGGAAGGGCTGCAGGCTCGGGTCCTGCGAATACTGCGAGAGCTGCGAGTTCGGGTCCTGCAGCTGCGTCTGCACCGAGTTCTGATATTCGCCGCCCCCGTGGTTGGTCAGCGGGTTCCAGCTGGGGCTGTCCAGGGTGACGGTGGTGGTGTTCCCGGAGCCGATGTTCTGGTTCGCGAGCAGCTCCCCGGGATTCGGGATCGGGACGGGCAGGGGGATTCCTCGCGGCCCGGGCACCACCGGGCCCATGTACGAGCCCTCGGCGTCGATCCTCGGCACGAGGTCGCCGCCGTGCTGGATGTTCAGCTGGTGCACGCCGGCGGGCACGTCGTAGTTGTCCACCGGGGAGCCGTAGGTCATCACGTTGGTGAGGTTGTACTGGGAGGCGAACTCCGGGTTCGCGGCCAGGCTGGCGGCGATCATGCCGCCCTGGGAGTGCCCGTTGAGCATCAGGGGGACGCCCTCCAGGTTCGGGTTGTCCCGGTAGAGCTGGGCGATCGCGTCGGCCGTGGCCTGCGACCCCGCGGACCAGCCGTTCGAGCCGGCCTGCTCGGCGTTGCCGGTGAGGTCCAGCGGGTTGTCCCCGGCCATCGGCCCCCACTGCTCGGTGCCGGGGATGTTCACGATGACGCCGGTGGGTGGATTCCCGACCACGCTCATCGAGACCTCCCCGGTCTCCTCGGACCCGTAGGTCTGGTTGGTGTTGGCGATGATCTGGGAGAGGTCCCCGGGCGGGACCAGGCCCGAGTCCTCAGGGGTGACCGCGACCGGGGCGTCGGCGTAGCCGGTGCCGTCATCGGCGAGCTTGAGGTCGATGCCGGTGAGCACCTCGATGACGTCGCCCGTCCCGCGGATCAGCCCTGCTGCGCCGTCGACCACCACTTCGGTGAAGCGCGGCCATTCGAAGCCCTGGATCGCGTCGAGGGCGGTGCTGACCAGGTCGCGGCCGTCCTGGACCCGGTCCCCGAGCCAGTCCATCCCGTCGGAGATCCGGTCGCCGAGCCAGTCGGTGCCGTCCGAGATCCGATCCCCGAGCCAGTCGATCCCGTCGCGGATGCCGTCGACGATGTCCCCGCCGGTGTCACGCAGCCAGTCCATCGCGTCCTCGAACCAGCCGCCGTCGTCGACGGAGGAAGCGCGGTCCTGCTCCTCGACGTGCTGCTGCAGCTCCCGGGATCGCTCCCCCAGGCCCGGCAGCACGATGCTCTCGCCCTGCCGATGGGTGGCGTCCCACTGCTCGCGGAACGCCTCGGCGTCGGGCCCGATCCACGCCACGGACTGCACGCTCGACTGCAGTCCGCCCAGCACCTCCTCGAGGCGGCGGGCGGCCTGCTCGAGGGCGTCGGATTCGCCGAGGACCTGCTCGGTGTCCATCCCGTAGAAGGTCATCAGGCGGCGCTCCCGGCGGCATGGGCGGTGACATGGCCGATCGCCGCGATCACCTTGGCGCGCATCGCCGAGGTGAGGGAGCCGGGCTCGAGCTCGCGGGCCTCGGTGCCGTCCTCGCCGGGCACCAGCACCGCGAGCTGCTCGCCCTCCTGCCCGTAGGCGTACCAGGAGCCGCCGCTGACGACGGTCTGCTCCGGGGCCGGGGAGGCGATCACGAGCATCTGCACCTCCGCGACGGCGGGGGCGTCGACCAGCTCGGCCGGAGCCGGGGCGGGGTCGGCGGCGGTGAAGGCGGGGCGCTGCGGCACGAGCGCCTCGAAGGTCTCGCTGAGGTGCTCGATCGTGCTCAGGCCGAGGATGACGGCGTCCGCCCGGCGCCCGAGCTGCATCGTCTCGGCATCGGCGGTGACCTCCCGAGACTGATCGATGATCACCACCACGCGACCGGCGATGCGGAGCCGGGTGGTCCAGGCCCGGTCGCCGTCGACGCACACCAGCTCGACGCCGACGGGGGAGGTCAGGGCGGAGCGCAGGAACTGCTGCCAGTGCGGGTCGATCACCAGGCCGTCGTCCTCGCCGGGCGCGTCGACCAGCAGGCCCACGAGCTCGAGCTCGACGATCTGCTCCTCGGTGATCTCTGTCGGCGGTTCCTGCTCGAGCGCGATCGCCCGCACCCAGGCCCAGGAGGGCTCCGAGATCCGCACCAGCTTCGCGTCCCCGGGCAGCGAGGTGATCCGCGGTCGCTGTTCCACCGTCGTGTCGTCGACTGTCATGCCCGGCCTTCCGCTGCGCCCACGGGCACGCTGCGATGCGGCCCTGGTCAGGAGCGTATGTCGGGGCGCGGGTGAGAGGAATGGGGAGTAGTCCCCATGGACCGACCGCCCTCGCGGCAGCACCCGCACATGGCAGGATGCGCAGGTGTCCGATGAGCAGCTGCTGACGATCAGCACCTTCGCGCGGGCGGTGGGCGTCCCGGCCAGCGCTCTGCGCCATTACGCCGCCGAGCAGGTCTTCGTCCCGGCGGACGTGGACCCGGTGAGCGGGTACCGGTACTACGCCCCCTCGCAGATCGAGGGCGGGGTGCTGCTGCGACGGATGCGCGCGATCGGAGTGCCGCTGGCGGTGATGCGCGAGGTGGTCGCCGGACCGGCATCCGAGGCGTCACGACTGCTCGCCGAGCTGCTCATGGACCATGGCACGAACTCCCGCCGGCGCGAGCAGGAGCTGCACGCGCTGCGGGAGCATCTCGACCCCACCACCGGCGCTACCGGATCGGTGCGGGCGACCGTTCCCGGAGCCTCCCTCGCCGCCGCCATCACCCAGGTGCTGCCTGTCGCCGAGAGAGCGGCGGACGACGTGTCCGGACTGATCTGGGTGATCGAGTCGGCGGAGATCGCGCTGATCGCCACGGATCGCTACTGGCTCGCCCATCGTCGCCTCAGGGCGGAGGCCTCCGGTTCCCCGGGCCGGGCGATCATCTCGGTCGTGGACGCCGCCGATCTCGCCCGCGCCTGCGCCCGCCACGGCGACGTGCATCTCGCCCTCACGGGCGCAGCCCTGACCGTGCACGACGCCGAGGGGACGCTCCTGGCACGCGCCGCGCTCATCGAACGGGCGGTCCCCGATCTCGGACTCCTGGTCTCCACCCAGCCGCCCGCCCGCGCCGTGGCGGGCTTCGATCGAGCGGAGCTGCACGGTCTGCTCGTCCCTCCGGCGCCGAGCACGCAGCTGCGCCTGGTCGTCGACGGCAGCACCGCCGTCCTCCACGCCGGCGAGGCACCGGCGCTGCACGGCTGGGCCTCCTGCTGCGCGAGAGCCGACGGTGGCCTCGAGGTGCTGATCGGCCGGGCGCTGCTGGCCGCCGCGGTCGCGGTCTGCACCGGCGCGGAGGTCACTCTCGCCCTCGTCGACCCGACCACCCCGGTGCGCGTCACCTCCCCGATCCAGGACACCCTGACCTGTCTGGTGATGCCGATGCGGCCTTGACCTTCAGGTCGCTCGAACCCCCACCCTCGAGGGCGTGAACACCCCACCCTCTCCGACCACGCGCCTGCCCGCCGGATTCCACCTCTGGTGGGCCGTCTCCACCCTCCACGCCGCCGGCAGCTCGATGCTGGCCTTCGCCCTGATCTGGCTCGCCACCGGTCACGGGCCGGCTGCCGTCGCCCTGGTGAGCACCGTGTCTGTGCTGCCCTCGCTCTGCCTGCTCCTGCTCGGAGGTGCCCTCGGCGATCGCCATGGGCCCCGGCGCATGCTGGTGGCGACCACCCTGGCGCAGCTCACCGTGCTGCTGGGTCTGCTCCTTCTCCTCGGCGAGGACCCCGGCATCGCAGGACTGGCCGTCGCGGCAGGAACGGTCTCCGTGATCTCCGCCGTCAAGCAGCCCGCAGCGATCGTGTTCCCGAGGCTGCTGATCACCGAGGAGGAGCAGTTCTCCCGGGCACTTGCACGCATCTCAGGAAGCATGCACATCGCCCGCATCCTCGGGGTCTCCGCCGGAGGGATCGCGATCTCGGTCTGGCCGCTGGCCGTGCTCCTCGCGGTATGCGCGGCCCTCGCGGGCCTCAGCCTCGTCGTGCTCGCGGTGCTGCGTCCCTCCTCCCCGCCACCCGTGGGCACGGGTCCCCCGACCAGCCTCTGGCACGCTCTGTCCGAGGGGATCCGTTCGGCGCATGCCCTGCGGATCTGGCCGCTGCTGGCGGCGGTCGCGCTGGTCTGCGCAGCGGTGCTGCCGGTGGTCGCAGTGGTGCTGCCCTCCGCCGCCCGCGCTCAGGGGTGGAGCGGCTCCGAGGCAGGGCTGCTGGAGGCGGCGTGGGCCACGGGCACCCTCACGGTGACGCTGCTGATCTCCTTCACCGGGACGTGGGCGCACCAGCATCGCGCCCTGATCGGTGGACCGCTGCTGATGATGGGCGCCCTGGCCCTCCTCGCCCTGCCCCTGGCCCTGCCGGCGATGCTCGGTGCCGCGGCGCTGCTCGGGGTGGGCACCGCGATCTTCACCACCCACATCGCCCCGATGCTCCTGCGCCGGGCACCCGCCGGTCAGATGACGCGCTTCCAGTCGCTGATGGCCATCGTCCAGCTCGCCCCTCCCGCTCTGCTGAACAGCCCCTTCGCCGCACTCGCAGGGACTGGGCGCGCCTCGCTCGCGCTGCTCCTCGCCGCCGCCCTCGCCGGCGGTGCCGCCCTGCTCCTCATGACGGACTCGCGGGCCGGAGTCAGCCCCGACCCGGCGCCGACCCCTCCACCAGCACCGCGCGCCTCCACCCGCGGGCCGAGCTGAGCACCGCGAGCTCCTCAGCCGCGCACACCTCCTCGGCATTCAGCGGCCGTTCCACCAGCTCGCCCCGCTCGAGCGCGAGCCGGCGACCCACCCCGGCCAGGCAGCCGTCGGCCAGCGGCGGGGTGCACCAGGTGCCGTCGATCCGGGCGGCGAGGGTCGCGATGGTGGTCTCCACGGCGCGGCCGTGCTCGCCGAGCAGCACCACGTCCTCCGAGCCCGGATGACGCTTCCGGGCGGCGGCGAAATGCTCCCGCACCGTGGTCTTGTGCGCGCTGAGCTCCGTCGGGAAGGAGGTGCGCACCGTATCCAGCGCGAGCCGCACCGGCCCGGGCGTCGCCACCAGCGGCCGGGAGCTGACCTCGAGCGATCCGTCCCTCCGCAGCGCCAGCCGCAGCAGCACGTCCCCCGCCGAACCGGCCGCCGCCTCGAGCGCGGCGACCTCGAGCGTCTCCCGCCGTGCCGGGATCCCGAAGTGCGCCGCCGAGCCCAGCATCCGCTCCAGATGCTGCCCGAGGTGCTGCGCGACGCCATCGAGCACTGCAAAGGTCTCCAGCAGAGCGAACGGCTCCCGCGTGCCGGTCGGCAGCACCGCGGCCTTGACCAGCAGCTCCTCGTACTCGTCCGCCGCGGTCGACGCCCAGGTGACCCCGCCACCCGCGCCATAGACCGCGGAGCCGTCGGCCCCATCGATCACCACGGTGCGGATCGCGACGCTGAACCGGGCCCGCGGCGAGGGGCCGGGGGCGAGATACCCGATCGCCCCGCAGTACGCCCCGCGCGGGGCATCCTCGAGCTCGGCGATGAGGCCCATGGTGGACAGCTTCGGGGCACCCGTGATCGAGCCGCAGGGGAACAGCGCCTCGAACACCTCCGCGAGCCCGACCTCCTCACGCACGCGACCCTGGATGCGCGAGGTCAGCTGCCACAGCGTCGGATACTCCTCAGCGGCCATGAGCTCGGTGACCTGCACGCTTCCCGCCTCGCACACCCGAGCGAGGTCGTTGCGCAGCAGGTCCACGATCATGACATTCTCGGCGCGGTCCTTCTCGCTCGCCCGCAGCGCCTCCCGCGCCGCGAGGTCCTCCTCCGGGGTCCGGCCCCGAGCGGCGGTGCCCTTCATCGGGGCGGTGCGCAGCAGGCCGTCCTCCCAGCGGAGGAACGACTCCGGGCTGGCGCTGACCACGGTGTGCCGCCCCAGGTCCAGGAAGGCGTGATGCCCGCCGCGCTGGCGGTGCGCGAGCTCCCCGTAGAGCCCGAAGGCATCACCGCGGAAGGTCGAGCGCAGGCGCGTGGTGAGGTTCGTCTGGTAGGTGTCGCCCTCGGCGATCGCGGCCCGCACCGCCTCCACCCGCCGCGCATGCTCCGCTGCGGACCAGTCCGGGACCCAGGGGGCGACCTCGAAGCCCTCCCCCGTGGTCAGCGGCAGCGCCTCCACATCCGGGGCGTCGGCGATCCCGAACCACACCAGCGGCAGGCCCTCCTGCGGCGCCCGGACGCGAACATCCGGATTGAGCCCCGCGGCTGCCTCATAGGCCACCATCCCGAAGGCCCAGGCCCCGCCGGTGACCGCGTCCTGCACCGCGGCGAGCGCGGGCCGCACCTCCTCGGGCCGGTAGGCGCTGATCACTCGTTCGGCCCGGCCGAACTGCAGGCTGCGGCCCGCGGCGACGTCGTCGAAGCGGGCGACGGGGGCGGGGACGGTCATGAGGGGAATCATGCCCGATGCGGAGGTCCGACTAGCATCGTGGCCATGGAGTCCTTCTCGCCGTCCTCGTCTCGTCTCGCCTACATCGACGCGACCGCCGGGATCGCCGGCGACATGCTGCTGGCCGCTCTGATCGACGCCGGCGCCGACCTCGACGGCGTGCAGCGGGTGCTGGACGCCCTGGTCCCGGACTCGGTCCGCTTCGTCCGCTCCACGGTGGACCGTGGCGGGCAGCGCGCGGTGAAGATCGATGTGGAGGTGCTGGTCGAGGATCCGCCCCACCGCACCTGGGCCTCGATCCGGGAGCTGCTGGAACGTTCCCGTGGGGACGCCTCCGTGCCCGAGCGCACGATCGACCTGGCGCTCACGGTCTTCGGCCGCCTCGCCGAGGCGGAGGGCGCGACCCACGGCGTCCCGGCCGACGAGGTCCACTTCCACGAGGTCGGGGCGCTGGACTCCCTGGCCGACGTGATCGGCGCCTGCGAGGCCTGGCGCCAGCTCGGCATCACCGAGGGTGCCGGCAGCGTGATCGCGGTGGGCTCCGGCCGGATCCGCGCAGCCCACGGTGACATCCCGGTGCCGGTCCCGGCAGTGGCCCGCCTCGCGCTCGGCTGGCCGACGGTCGCCGGCGAGCTGCTCCCGCCCCGCGGTCACGCCCCCGCGCATTCCCACGACCACGGGCACTCCCACCTGCATGATCACTCCCACGATCACCCCGTCGAGGTCCCCGACTCCGATGCGGCCCTGCCCGCCCACGCCCAGGGCGGCCCCCATGAGCACGGTGGTCGACGGGTCCCGGCAGGGGTCGCCCCCGGCATCGGCGAGCTCGCCACCCCCACCGGCGTCGCCCTGCTGCGCGGGCTCGCGAGCACCGCCGGCCCACAGCCCTCGCTGGTCACCGAGGCCCTCGGCGTCGGCGCCGGCACCAAGGACACCCCGGGCCGCCCGAACGTCGTGCGCGTGCTGGTGGGAAGGGTGCCCGACCGCACTGCCCCCGGGACCGGGCCTGCATCCGGCAACGGCGACGCCCACGACACCCCCGCGGCCGCGCTCCAGCTCGAGGCGAATGTCGACGACCTCGATCCTCGGCTCTGGCCCGGAGTGGTCGACGAGCTGCTCGAGTGCGGCGCGCTCGACGCCTGGCTGACCCCGATCATCATGAAGCGCGGTCGTCCTGCAGTGACGATCCACGCCCTGGTCCGCGACGGGGCAGAGGCCGCGACGGCAGCGCTGATCATGGACCGCACCGGCACCCTTGGAGTGCGGATGCACCGGGTGGATCGGCTCATCCGCACCCGTGAGTTCACCGAGGTGGAGGTGCAGGGCCAGCGGATCTCCGTGAAGATCGCCCGCGACGCCGAGGGGTCTGTGGTGCGCCGCGAACCCGAGTTCCGCGATGTCATCGCGGCCGCCCGGGTGCTCGGGGTCAGCGAGCGGGCGATGCTCGATCTCGCGAAGGAATCCGCTGCGGGACTGACGGATCCGTCCTCCTGACGGATACTGGTGAGGAACCGACGACGCTCACCAGGAGGTTTCCGATGGTTGCTCTGACCGATGCGATGACCAAGGCGATCGACATCGCCCGCGAGGCGCCGAACGGCCGCCATGCCGAGCTGCTGATCCACGACGGGCCCCTGCGTCAGACGGTGATCGCCCTGAAAGCGGGCGCGCAGCTGCCCGAGCACAACTCCCCGCCGGCCGCCTCGATCCAGGTGATGCACGGCAGCCTCCGCGTCACCGCGCAGGAGCCGGTGGTGCTCCAGACCGGCCAGATCGAGGCGCTCACGCACTTCCGCCACTCGGTGGAGGCCCTCGAGGACACCGTGTTCCTGCTGACCACGGTCACCTCCCAGCACGACACCGACAGCCACGCCACCCGCACCGGGGAGATGCCCGTGCTCAGCAAGGAGGCGCAGGCCGCCGAATACGCGGAGATGGACCACGAATCCGGCGGCGGCCGCACCGACCGCTGATCAGCGCACCTCTCCCCCGCCCCGCGCGGCGAGGCGCAGCCAGGTGTCCACCACGGTGTCCGGGTTCAAGGACATCGAGGCGATGCCCTGCTCCAGCAGCCACTCGGCCAGATCAGGGTGGTCGCTCGGCCCCTGCCCGCAGATCCCGACGTACTTCCCCGCGGCCCGGCAGGCCTCGATCGCCCGGGCGAGCATGAACTTCACCGCCGGATCCCGCTCGTCGAAGGCGTCGGCGACCAGCGCCGAGTCACGATCCAGGCCCAGGGTCAGCTGGGTCATGTCGTTCGAGCCGATCGAGAAGCCGTCGAAGTGCTCGAGGAACAGCTCCGGGGTCGCGGCATTCGAGGGGATCTCGCACATCATGATGACCTGCAGGTCCCTCTCGCCCCGCACCAGGCCGTGGCTGGCCATCAGGTCGATGACCCCCTTGCCCTCGGCGGGCGTGCGCACGAAGGGGATCATGACCTTGACGTTGCTCAGTCCCATCTCCTCGCGCACGAAGCGCAGCGCCTCGCATTCCATCGCGAAGCACTCCGCGAAGTCCGCCGAGAGGTAGCGGGAGGCGCCGCGGTACCCGATCATCGGGTTCTCCTCGTGCGGCTCGAACAGCGTCCCGGCCAGGAGGTTCGCGTACTCGTTGGACTTGAAGTCGCTCATCCTCACGATCACCGGCTCCGGCGCGAAGGCGGCGGCGATCGTCGCCACCCCCTCGACGACGCGCTGGACGAAGTAGTCCCGCGGGGAGTCGTAGGCGGCGATCCTGGAGCGCACCGTCGCGGCGATCTCCGGCTCGTCACGCTCGAGCCGGTCCAGCTCGAGCAGGGCGCGGGGGTGGATGCCGACCTGCCGGTTGATGATGAACTCCAGGCGGGCCAGGCCCACTCCGGCGTTCGGCAGCCGCGAGAAGCTGAAGGCCTGCTCGGGGTTGCCCACATTCATCATGATCTTCGTGCCCACCGGCGGCATCGAGTCCACCTCGGAGGAGGAGACGGTGAAGTCCAGCAGCCCCTCGTAGACGAATCCGGTGTCGCCCTCGGCGGCGGAGACGGTGACCTCGTCACCGTCCTTCAGCTCCGCGGTCGCGGAGCCGGTGCCCACCACGGCGGGGATCCCGAGCTCGCGGGCGATGATCGCCGCATGACAGGTGCGGCCGCCACGGTTGGTGACGATGGCGCTCGCACGCTTCATGATCGGCTCCCAGTCGGGGTCGGTCATGTCGGCGACCAGCACCTCGCCGGGCTGGAACTCGTGCATGCGGTCGATGGTGTCCAGCACCCGCACGGGGCCGGCGCCGATCTTCGCGCCGATCGCCCGTCCCTCGGCGCGGACCGGACCGCGGGAGGCGAGGATGTACTTCTCCACGGTGTTCCCCGCCCGGGACTGCACGGTCTCGGGGCGGGCCTGCAGGATGTACAGGGAACCGTCGTCCCCGTCGAGCCCCCACTCGATGTCCATCGGCCGCCCGTAGTGCTCCTCGATGATCAGCGCCTGCTTCGCCAGATCGGTCACCTGCTGATCGGTGAGCGAGAGCCGGCTGCGCGCGGCGACGTCCACCTCGATGAACTCCACGGTGCGGCCGACGGTGGTGGCTCCCTCCCCGTGGGCATAGACCATCTTGGTGGCCTTCTCGCCGATCTGGCGCTTGAGGATCGCGGGGCGGTCCTCGCGCAGGCCGGGCTTGAAGACGTAGAACTCGTCGGGGTTCACCGCGCCCTGGACCACGCCCTCGCCGAGCCCGTAGGCGGAGGTGATGAAGATGGCCTGGTCGAAGCCGGATTCGGTGTCGACCGTGAACATGACCCCGCTGGATCCCAGATCGGAGCGGACCATCTTCTGCACCCCGGCCGAGAGCGCCACCGCGGCGTGCTCGAAGTCGTGGTGGACGCGGTAGGCGATCGCGCGGTCGTTGTACAGGGAGGCGAACACCTCGCGGATCGCGAGCAGCACGGCGTCGATCCCGCGCACGTTCAGGAAGGTCTCCTGCTGGCCCGCGAAGGAGGCGTCCGGCAGATCCTCGGCGGTGGCCGAGGAGCGCACCGCGAACGAGGCCTCCTCGCCGCTGCCCTCGGCGAGCTGCTGGTAGGCGGAGCGGATGTCCGCCTCGAGGTCCGCGGGGAAGGGCTGGGCGATCACCAGCTCCCGGATCTCGCGGCCGGTCTCGGCCAGCGCGATGGTGTCCTCGGTGTCCAGGCCCTGCAGCCGCTCGTCGATCCGCTCCGCGAGCCCGGTCGCGCCGAGGAACTCGCGATAGGCCCGGGACGTGGTGGCGAAGCCGTCGGGCACCTGCACCCCGAGGCGGGTCAGGTTCGAGACCATCTCGCCGAGGGAGGCGTTCTTGCCGCCCACCTGCTCGAGGTCGTTCATGCCGAGCTCGGAGAACCAACGGATGCTCTGGGTCATGGCGTGCTCCTTCATTGTGCGCGGGGGGTGGTTCCGCGGCGGGCGAGCGATTGGAGGATCAGGGTGGACATCTCCTCGACGGACTTGTTCGAGGAGTCGACGAAGGGGATCCCGTGCATGTCATAGACGCGGCGGGCCCGGGACAGCTCCCAGCGCGTCTGCTCGAGGGAGGCGTAGCGGGAGTCGGCGCGGCGCTCGCTGCGCACGGCGCTGAGCCGCTGCGGGGAGGTGAGCAGCCCGAAGCAGCGATCGGCGATCCGGGCGATCGACTCCGGCAGCACCTCGCCACCGAGGTCCTCATCGACCAGCGGATAGTTCGCCACGAAGATCCCGTGCATGAGCGCGAGGTACATGCTGGTGGGGGTCTTGCCGCAGCGGGAGGGCGCGATGAGCACCACATCCGCCTTCTCGATCGCGCGGACAGACTGGCCGTCGTCGTGCTCGATCGCGAATTCGACCGCCTGCATCCGACGGTTGTAGCGCCGGGAGTCGCCCACTCCGTGCAGCCGGGCCGGGGCGTGGTCGCCGGTGACCCCGAGGCGATCCTCGAGCTGGGCGAGGTGGCCGCTGACGAAGTCGATGACCGGTGCCTTGGTGGCCCTCAGCTCCTCGCGCACCGCCTCGTCGACCACGGTGAGGAACACCAGCGGCTGCACCTCGCCGTCCATCGCCGCATCGAGGTCGGCACGCACCTCGCGCGCCTCCTCGACGGTGCGCACGAAGGGCATCAGGCGCCGTTCGAAGGGGACCGAGGGGAACTGCAGCAGCAGGGCGTTGCCCATGGTCTCGGCGCTGATGCCGGTGGAGTCGGAGATGAAGAACACCGGGACGGCAGAGTCCTCGGGCTTCTGGGACTTCCGGGCACCCTGGCCCTGGCGCCGCGCGGCGGGAGGCAGCGGCGGCGGGATCGGAAGAGCTGCATTCACAGGTGCCCCTTGCTCTGGGCCCGGTGGCGGAGCACCGGGGACACGACGATGTGCTGGGCTCACCGTAACCGGGAAGAAGAGGACGGGGCGTCTTCGCCCAGGAAGATGGCACGGCTCACGTCAGCCCTGCGCGAGTTCGCCGACGTGCGCGCTCACCCGAGCCCGATCGCGCATCGTGCGGGGGCTGGGGCTACTCGGATCCCTCGGACGGCTCTGCAGGCCGCACCGGCCAGCGCTGCACCAGCTCGTCCCGCAGAATCCGGTCCCGTGCATCGAGCAGGCTACCCACCACGATCCCCAGCCCCATCAGACCCAGCGCCCCGAGCAGGATCCAGGGTCCCAGCGGCGCCGCCGCCCGCAGCTGCGGACCGGCGGCCGCGTAGAAGTCCCAGTCCGGCAGCTCCGCCACCAGGTCGACGAACCAGAGCGCGACGCCGAGCGCTGCCGTCGCGCCCGCGAGAGCGAAGACCACCTTCAGCACCGGCAGGGAGGTGCGGGACATGGCGCGGCTGAGCAGGGCGTGCTGCGGCGACGCTCCCGTCGGGTCCCCGAGCGCGCGGCGCAGCTCCCTGTGCTCGAGGCGCCGCAGGATGATGGCGCAGCCCACCATCCCGGCGAAGGCCAGGACACCGATCGCCGCCACGATCCCCTCCGCCATCGTCAGCAGGTCCACCAGGCGCTCCCCGGCGGGATCGAGCTCCGCCCGCTCCCCCAGCTGCCGGCTGGCCGTGCGGGTGGCGTCCGGATAGGCGACGGCGACCACCAGCTGGAAGGCCACGAACCAGGCCATGGTGGCGAGGACCACGACGGTGGCCAGCGCATTGCTGAGCATCCGCACCCCACGTCCGGGCAGCGGCGCGGAGCTCCCCGCCTCGGTCAGCTCCCGCCCGGCGGCGATGATCCGATGCGGCTGGGTCCATCGCTCGGGCAGCTCGTCCGCGAACCCGCGCTGCCAGCGCGTGAAGACCTTTCCGGTGAGCGGGATCCCCGCCCAGATCGCCGCGAGCAGCACCGCGCCGCCGCCGACGACCGCCAGGCCCACCACGTCCACGCTCTCCAGCATGGCGAAGACGGCGATCACGTAGAGCAGCCCCAGGATCGCCAGCATCGCGATCGCGATGCCCTTGTACGCCGTGGCGCTGCTCTCCCGCGCCGCCTTCCATTGGGTCGGGAACGGGACCTCGGTCGCCGGGGTGCCCCGCCGCACAGCCGCAGCCAGGGCGCGGGCCATGAGCGGGCCCTCGAGGGACCCGAGCAGTCCCAGCAGGAGCAGGCCGATCGCCCCGAGCACCAGGACACCGACCAGCGAGGCGCGGCTGACCAGGTCGATGGTGGTCCCTGCCTCGGACCCGGCGAACAGCTCCTCGACGACGAGCCCGCTGATCACGGCGACCCCGAAAAGCCCCAGCAGGCCGATGAGGCCGTAGAACAGCGCCTCCATCGCGGTTCTCTGGAGCGTCACGGCGCGGCCGACCGGGAGCACCCGCCAGCGGGAGTCGGCGATGTTCTGCATCAGCCCATCCTGCCCGACGGGCTCCGCCGCGGCGGCGTCATCCCTCGAGCGTCCCCACGCTCGCCCGGGGCTGCGGCGCGTCCGCTGCACGGACCCGGGGCCCCGCCGCCGGGCTGAGGGCCACGCCCACCAGCACCACCGCGAGCGGCACCACCAGGGCGCCGCGCAGGCCGACCTCCTCGCCGAGCAGGCCGAGCGTGGGCGGGCCCACGAGGAAGGCGAGGTAGCCGATCGTCGAGGCCAGGGCCACGCGGGCAGCGGGGTTCGGGCCGGAGTCCCCGGCGGCGGAGAGGGCGAGCGGGAAGCCGAGCGAGGCGCCGAGGCCCCAGAGCACCACGGCGGCGACGGCGACCGGCTGGCTGTCCACGAAGGAGATCAGCGCGAGGCCGAGAGCCGCGAAGAGCGCGCTGACCATGAGCACCCGGGCGCGGCCCACGCGGGCGACGATCGGGCCGCCGCAGAAGCGGCCGATGGTCATGGAGGCGGCGAAGAGGGCGAACACGGTCGAGCCCATCGTGGCTCCGAAGCCGTGCCCGTCCACCATGATCAGCGGCAGCCAGTCGTTGGCGGTGCCCTCGGCGAGCGCCATCGCCAGCACGATGCCGCCGATGAGCACCAGGCGGGTGTCCTTCCAGAGCGCCGGCCCGGGACTCGCGGCCGCCTCGGCACGCTCCGCGGCGGTGACCAGGCCGGTACCGGCGGGGATCGCGCGCAGCGCCCAGAGCAGCAGCCCGGCGCCGAGCACGGCGATCAGCACCAGGTGGGTGACCACCGAGAATCCGGTCGCGTTGGCGAGGATGCCCAGGCCTGCGCCGATCACCGTGCCGAGGCTGAAGCAGCCGTGCAGGGCGGGCAGGAAGGGGCGGCCGCCCTGCTTCTCGACGTCGGCCCCCTCGACGTTCATCGCGACCTCGCCGCCGCCCATGCCGGCCCCGAACAGCGCCAGGCCCAGCGCAGTCAGCAGCGGCATGCCGCTCGCGGCGCCGATGGCGATGACCGGCATGGCCAGCACGATCAGCGAGGAGCCGCCCGCGACCACCGGCCGGGCTCCCCATCGCATCACCAGCGGACCGGAGGAGAGGATCCCGGCCATGGAGCCGACGGAGAGTCCGAACAGCACCAGGCCCATCTGCGCGGTGGAGGCCTCCAGCAGGTCCCGCACGGCCGGCGTGCGGGTGACCCACGCGGACATGCTGAGTCCGGGCAGCAGGAACAGCGCATACAGCGCCCAGCGGCGGCGGGACAGAGAGACGTGCACGGGAGCTCCTCAGGTTCAGGCGGCGATGCGCGAGTCGTCGCGGATCTGGCCCACCAGCTCCTCGAGCATGTCCTCGAGGGTGACGATGCCGATCACGGTACCGGCCTCATCGGTGGCGGCGCCCAGGTGGGCCCCCGAATCCTGCATCGCGGTGAGCGCCTGTCGCAACGGCTCGTCGGACCTGATCACGGGCAGGGTGCGGATGCGCTCGGCGGGGATCGGGTGCTCGCGCTGCTCCTGCACGGAGTCCAGCAGGTCCTTGATGTGGACGTAGCCGATCAGCATGCCGTCGGCCGCCTTCACCGGGAAGCGGGAGTACCCCTCGACGGCGGCGGCCTCGGCCTCCGCCGCGGTGACCCCCTGGGGCAGGCTCGAGACCTGGTCCAGCGGGATCACCAGGTTGGCGACGCTGCGGGCCTCGAAGCGGAGCGCTCCCAGCAGGAGCGCCTCGTCGTTGTGCTCGAGCAGACCGCCCTCACGGGATTCACTGACCATCGCCGCCACCTCGTTGCGGGTGAAGACGCTGGTCACCTCAGCCTTCGGTGTTACTCCAAGCATGCGCAGCACGAGGTTGCCGCAGGAGTTCAGCAGCCACAGCACGGGCTTGATCAGGGTGACGATGCCCATCAGCATCGGCGCCAGGATCAGCGCCATCCGCTCGGGCCCGGCCAGGGCGATGTTCTTGGGCACCATCTCGCCGAAGACGACGTGGAGGTAGGTGATCAGCGACAGCGCGATCACGAAGGAGATCGGGTGCACCAGCGCGCTCGGCACGCCGATGGCCTCGAAGGGCACCTCGAGCAGATGGGCGATCGCCGGTTCGCTGATCGCGCCGAGCGCGAGGGAGCACACGGTGATGCCCATCTGCGCGCCGGCCATCATCAGCGAGACCTGCTCCATCGCGGAGATGGTGACCTTCGCGGCCCACTTCCCGTCGAGTGCCTTGGGCTCGATGATCGAGCGGCGAGCGGAGATCAGCGCGAACTCGGCCCCCACGAAGAAGGCGTTGAAGATCAGCAGGAACAGGGTCAGGGCGAGTCCGGTCATGGTGCTCATCGGCGCTCCTCCTTCTCGTGCTTCTGGTGCTTCTCGCGGTCCCGCTCGCCGTCGTCCTCAGTCGCGGCGGGCTCGACCTTGACGTGCACGGTCTCGATGCGGCGGCCATCCACCTCGGTGACCTCGATCCGCAGCCGGGCAGGGTCCTCTCCAGGGGCGGGGTCGGTGTCCACGAGGACCTCGTCCCCCACCTCTGCGAGCCGGCCCAGCTCCATCGTGATCAGTCCGCCGAGGGTGTCGTAGTCCTCGTGCTCGGGCACGGTGACCCCGAGCCTGTCGGTGGCCTCGTCGGGCCGCATGCGCGCGTCGAGGTCCCAGGAGCCGTCGGCCTCCGGGGTGTCGTCCATCTCCTCGTCATGCTCATCGCGGACCTCGCCGACGATCTCCTCGACCAGGTCCTCGAGGGTGATCAGCCCGGCATGGTCGCCGAACTCGTCGACCACGACCGCCATCTGCAGACCACCGGCACGCAGGGTGTCCATCAGGTCGTCCAGCGGAACCGTGTCCGGGACGAAGGTCGCGGTGCCCATCACGGAGTCGACCCTGGTGCCGGGCCGCTCGTCGAAGGGGATGGCGAGGCCGTGCCGGATATGGGCGACGCCGATGACCTCGTTCTCGTCGTCGAGCACCGGGAAGCGCGAGTGGCCGGTGAGACGGGCCAGCTCGAGCAGGTCCGCGACTGAATGGTCTGCCTCCAGGGAGTCCATCCGGCCGCGCGGGACCATCGCGTCGTGGGCGCGACGGTCACCGAAGGCGAGGGTGCGCTGGACCAGGGAGGCGGTCTCCTCGGCAAGGGCGCCTTCGTCGGCCGAGCGTTTGACCAGCACGGAGAGCTCATCAGCGCTGCGAGCAGAGCTGAGTTCCTCCTGCGGCTCGACGCCGAGTGCACGCACCACGGCGTTGGCGTTGCCGTTGAAGAGACGGATCGGGAGGCGGAAGATCGTCGTGAACAGCCGCTGGAAGCCGACCACATAGCGCGCGGTGCGCAGCGGTTCCGCGATCGCGAGGTTCTTGGGCACCAGCTCGCCGAAGATCATGGTGACGCCGGTGGCGAGCACCAGCGCGATGATCACGGAGATGGACCGCGCAGCGACCGCTCCCAGACCCGCATCTACCAGCAGGGGACCGATCAGGGCGGCGATAGCGGGTTCGGCGAGGAAGCCGATGCCGAGGTTGGTGACGGTGATCCCGAGCTGTGCTCCCGAGAGCTGCGTGGAGAGAGTCTTCATCCCCTGCAGGACACCGCTGGCGCGCTTGTCGCCGGAGGCGGCGGCCGCTTCCACTTCATTGCGGTTCGCGGTGATCAGGGAGAACTCGGCGGCGACGAATCCGCCGCAGGCGGCGATCAGCACGAGGCCGACCGCCAAGGATATGAGGGGACCGATCAGGTCCATGGACGGATCCCCCCGGATGATGCATCTGTACTCAGGCCCGAAGGCCTGGGACTGTCACTCGGGGCGTCGCTGGCGGCGCTCATGAT
>NZ_JBQDLF010000053.1:0-22521 GCF_052095815.1 Brachybacterium sp.
CGCGGCATCCGCTACCTCTCGAACACCAACATCGTGCTCACGATCGGCTTCGCCGCAGCGCTGTTCATCCTGGGTCCGACCCTGTTCCTGCTGAACCTGCTGCCCTCGGCCGTGATGGAGTACCTCGGCTCGCTGCTCGAGTTCATGGGGCGCTCGGCCTCATGGGGCCAGGACACCCTCGACTTCCAGTCCGCCTGGACCGTGTACTACTGGGCCTGGTGGATCTCGTGGTCGCCCTTCGTGGGCGTCTTCATCGCGCGCATCTCCCGCGGCCGCACCATCCGCCAGTTCGTGCTCGGCGTCATCCTCATCCCCTCCTCCTTGCTGTTCCTGGCCTACGGGATCATGGGCGGCACCGCGATCTCGATGTACCGCGACGGCTCGCTAGGCCAGATGGACTCGGTGAACCCGGCCCAGGTGCTGTTCACGATGGTGGAGAACCTGCCGTTCGCGGAGTTCCTGCCGATCCTGATCATGTTCATCCTGGCGATCTTCTTCATCACCGCAGCGGACTCCGCCTCCGTGGTGATGGGCATCCTCACCACCAAGGGCAGCCAGAGCCCGCCGAAGCCGGTCGTGGTCTTCTGGGGAGTGGTGATGGGCGGCATCGCGGTGGTGATGCTGCTGCTGGGCGGTGAGACCGCGCTGCAGGGGCTGCAGTCGCTGGTGATCATCACCGCCGTGCCCTTCGCCGTGGTGATGCTCCTGATCATCGTGGCCTGGCTGCGGGAGCTGCGCAGCGACCCCCTCACCCTGCGCCAGCAGTACGCCGCGGCGGCGATCGACAACGCCGTCGTGGACGGCGTGGACAAGTTCGACGACGACTTCAGCCTGCAGGTGGTCCGCACCGAACCGGGTGAGGGCGCCGGCGCCGTGGTCGACTCCACCGACGGGGAGTTCACCGAGTGGTACCAGCGCACTGACGAGAACGGCGAGCCTGTCGGCTACGACTTCGACACCGGGGAATGGGCCGACGGCTGGATCCCTGAGACGGGGGAGAGCAAGGTCGTCTCCGTCGACGATGCGGATCCTGCTGACCAGGCGGACGCACTTGAGGATCCGAGCGGCACGGGGTCAGACCCCGAACCTGTCCGCTGACCGTCCAGGGGTGTCAGGCGGCAGGGTCCTCGTGCGCCAGCTCCTTGAAGCGGCTGCGATGGAAGACCACTGCCTCGGCTTCGGGGGTGCTGTCGATGGAGAGCACCTCGAGCAGCACCAGGTCGTGGTCCCCGGCCCGCATCTGGTCGTGCACCTGCACGGTCATCCAGGCGGGGGCGTGCTGCAGGGTGAGTGCGCCGTGGGGATCCACCGTCACGTCGATGCCGTCGAAGCGGCGCCCCCGATCGGTCGCCGAGAGCTGGCGCGCGAACGGCGCCTGAGCACGGCCCAGCACCGTGACCCCGAGATGCCCCTGTTCGTGCAGGGCCGGCCAGGTTTTCGAGCTGTGCTGCACTGCGAGGGACACCAGCGGCGGATCCAGGGAGACGCCGACGGTGAAGGTCGAGGCGATCAGCCCGTGTCGGACTCCGCCGATCTCGGCGGCCACCAGGACCAGACCCTGCGGGAAATGGGAGAACGCCTCACGGAGCGCGATGTCGGACAGCATGGCTTTCACTGTAGGCCTCCCACCGCCTCCGAGTCAGGGGAGGAGTTTCATCTCGGACGTGCGGCGTCACGCAGCGTCATATGCGTCGTGTACCTGACACCCCGCAGGGAATGCACCGCCCCCGCGACGCGTTGCCCCCTCATGCGTGCAATGACCTACTCCGAATACGGCGACCCCTCCACTCTCGAGCTCACCGACGCCCCGTTGCCCACTCTCGGCCCGGGCAACGTGCTGATCCGGGTGGAGCGCGCTTCCGTCAACCCGGTCGACTGGAAGGTGATGAGCGGCGGCCTGGACTCCCTGATCGACGCGGTCTTCCCCGTGATCCCCGGCTGGGATGTGGCCGGAGTGGTCGAGGCCGTCGGCCCCGACGCCCCCGAATTCACGCCCGGTGACCGCGTCGCCTCCTACGGCCGCAAGGACGTCATCCACGGCGGCACCTTCGCGGAGTACGTCGCGCTGCCGGCCACCTCGGTCGCCGCGATCCCGGACGGCGTGCAGTTCGAGGCCGCCGCGGGTCTGCCGCTGACCGGGCTGACGGCGCTGCGCAGCCTCGACACCCTGGAGCTGACGGCGGAGGACACCCTGCTCATCCATGCCGCTTCCGGCGGTGTCGGCTATCTCGCCGCGCAGCTCGCCCGTGAGCGCGGCGCAACCGTGATCGGCACCGCCTCCGCGCGCAACCACGAGAAGCTGCAGGCCATCGGCGTCACGCCCGTCACCTACGGGGAGGGCCTGGTCGAGCGAGTGCGCGAGATCGCTCCCGGCGGCGTGAGCACGGTCGCGGACTTCGTGGGCGGGGTGCGCGAGGAGACCCTCGCGGTCCTGGCCGACGGCGGCCGGCACGTCTCGATCGCGGATCCCTCGGTCGAGGAGGCCGGCGGGCGCTGGGTCTGGGTGCGGCCCGACGGCGCACGGCTGCGCAGCCTGCTCGAGAAGGTCGCGGCCGGCGCGCTCCACGTCGAGATCGCCCGCACCTTTCCGCTCGCCGAGGCGGGGAAGGCCTTCGAAGCGAGCATGGAGGGTTCGGAATCCGGCAAGCTCCTCATCGACGCGACCCGCTGAGTCTCGCAGGCGAAGGACGGCCCTGCACTGCGCGGTGCAGCGCCGTCCTCGTCTCCGGCCCCGGAGCGAGCAGGCGGGGACCACCTGTGCTGCCGGTGGGGGCTCATCCCTCGGGTTCGGCCTCGCCCATCGCGCTGATCTGGAAGGTCGCGCCTTCGGGATCAGCGATCGTGGCGATGGTCCCGAAGGGGGAAGGCGTCGGTCCGTCCAGCACTGTTCCGCCGAGCTCCTTCACCCGGGCGATCGCGGTATCGCTCGAGCCCACGCCCAGGTAGACGCGCCACCCGGTGGCGTCCTCGGGCATCATGCCGGTCGCGTCGCACAGCCCCCAGCTCACGCTCTCGCCGGGACCGTTGGTGGCGTAGCGGAAGTCCGGCCCGGACATCTCCTCCGCCATCGGCACCAGCTGGGCGTCGAACACCTCGGTGTAGAACGCGGCGGCCTCGTCGTACTTGTGCGTCATCAGCTCGAACCACACCGGTGAGCCGGGCGTGCCCGTGAACTCGTAGCCCTCGAGGTTCCCGGCCTGCCACAGGCCGATGGGCGCGCCGGTGGCGTCGAGGACGACCGACATCCGCCCCGAGTCGCTGATCGCATCGGGCGGGACCATGACCGTGCCGCCGGCCGCCGTCGCCTTCGCGGTGCGGGCATCGGCGTCGTCGACGGCGAGGTAGACGCCCCATTCTGGCGGCAGCGGATCACCGGCCGGGCAGGTCATGCCCGAGACGTTCATCAGCCCGCCCACCAGGGCGCCGCCGTTGCGGATCAGGTGGTAGTGGTTGAAGCTCTCGCCGAGGTCCTCGAACTCCCAGCCGAACAGGCCTCCGTAGAAGGCCTTCGCCGCGTCGGTGTCGGTGATGCTGAGATCGAGCCAGGTGCTGGTGCCGGTGCTGCGAGTCATCATTCCTCCTGGGGTGCGGTGGACCCGTGGGCCCTGGTGCCCCCAACCTAGAGGGGGCGGGTCGCGCAGGTTTGTCCGATCCTGCGCACCTGGACGGTGACCTGGCGTGTGCGGCCAGGTGTGTGCGGCTCGTGCCGGGATGCTCGAGGGCGAGGGCGGCCCCGCGCCACCCGGGTCTCAGCGACGGCAGAGGCTCGGCAGGGCCGAGAGCAGAGGCGGCCGCAACGCTGACCCTCCCGCGGCGAACTCGAGCGTCACCTCGCCCGGCGCCATGAGCGGTGCAGGGTGCACCGCCACCACTGGCTGCTCGGGCACCAGCATGTCCAGCGGGTCGGCGTGTGCGGGCACCAGGAATCCGAGGAGGAACGGGGCCCCCTCGCACAGCGGCAGATCCACGTGAGGGACTCCGGAGACGAGGGCACCCGAGAGGGGCAGCCCGATCGGCGCTGGCTGCGGGTACCAGCCCACCCACACCGACGCGTCGCCGCGCGTCTGCGCCGTCACGGGCAGCGACAGGTGCACGCGGACCGCCTGAGGATGCGGGCGCAGCAGCGCGAAGGGGCGCGGCGGCCGGTCGCTGATCCGGTCGGCGAGTCGGCGCAGCTGCCCCGGCGCGACCCCGACGGTGCTGCGGAAGCGACGGCTGAAGCTCGAGAGCGAGTCGAAGCCGACGGCACCGGCCACGTCGATCACCGCATCGTTCCCGGTCAGCAGCATTCGCTTCGCCGCATCGATCCGCAGTGCCGTGAGGTACTGGCCGGGACCGATACCCACCCGGGCGCTGAAGATCCGAGAGAAATGGAAGCGGCTGTACCCGGCGTACGCCGCCAGGTCGGCGACGTCCAGGGTGGCGGCGTTCTCGTGCGCGAGGCGCAGCACGGAGGCGAACCTGTCCTCCGCGACAGCGGGCGTGAGCGTGGTCACAGTTCAGAGTGTACGGTCCTGGCCGGACGTTCCAGAAGGGTCTCGCGGGGCACAGGGCCGTGGGTGGCGGCGTCCTCGGCAGACTCTGCGCAGCTCAGTGCTCGTCCGTGACCTCGTGGGTCGGCCGGGAGCCGCGCAGGAAGCACGAACTGATCAGGCCCACTGCGGCGATCCCGCCGGCCACGATGAACGCCACGTTCACCCCGTGGATGGCACCGGCCACACCGTACTCCTCCGGGTCCCGTGCGGTGGCCGTCATCACCGTCACCAGCACCCCGGTGCCGATGGAAGCCGCGACCTGTCGCATGGTGTTGTTCACGGCGGCCCCGTGGGGGATCAGCCGCTGCGGGAGCTGGTTCAGCGCGGCGGTGGTCACCGGCATGATCACCATCGCGGTGCCGAACATCCGCACGGCATTGACGATCGCGATGTAGGTGAAGGTCGTGTCCACGGTCAGCCGGGCCAGCAGGAAGCTGGTCACCGTCAGCACCGCGAAGCCGGTGATCGCGAGCGCGGAGGCACCGAAGCGGTCGAAGAACCGCCCGGTCACCGGCGACATGATGCCCATGATCACCGCTCCGGGCAGCAGCACCATCCCGGATTCCATCGCGGTGAAGTCACTCATGTTCTGCATGTACAGCGGGATCATCAGCATCCCGCCGATCATCGCCATGAATACCAGCATCCCCAGCACGGTGCCGAGCGTGAACATGCGGTTGCTCAGCACCCGCAGGTCGAGCAGGGGCTCCGTCAGCCGCAGCTGACGGTGCACGAACCACACCAGGGTCAGGGCGCCGACGATCAGGGGGATGAGCACCTGCAGGCTCAGCCAGCCGACGTTGCCCGCATTGCTGAAGCCGAACAGCAGTCCGCCGAAGGCGAAGGAGGACAGGATCAGCGAGAGCACGTCCAGGCGTGGATTCGTCTGCTCGGTGACGTTCTTCAGGGTGAAGCGCGCGAAGAGGAGGGTTCCGAGCGCGATCGGCAGCATCATCACGAACAGCCACCGCCAGGACCAGTGGTCCACGATGAAGCCGGAGAGGGTGGGGCCGATCGCGGGGGCGAAGGAGATCACCAGTCCGAAGGTGCCCATGGCGGTGCCGCGCTTGTGGATCGGGAAGATCGCGAACAGGATCGTCTGCATCAGCGGCATGATCATCCCGCCGCTGGCCGCTTGGACGATCCGGCCCAGCAGCAGCACCGGGTATTCCGGGGCGGCGGCGCAGATGATCGTCCCCAGGGTGAAGATGACCATCGCGGCGAAGAACATCGTGCGAGTGGTGAACTTCTGGATCAGGAACGCCGTTGCCGGGATCATGATCCCGTTGACCAGCATGAACAGCGTGGTGACCCATTGAGCGGTGTTCGCGGTGATGCCGAAGTCGACCATGAACGCCGGCAGGGCCGTGTTCAGGAGGGTCTGATTGAGGATGATGACGAAGGCTCCCGCGAGCAGGACCGCCATCACGAGGTTCGGGTTCACCGCCGGTGCGGAGCCCTTTTCGCCGTCGGTCCCCTCGTTGTGCTGCCCCATGCTCGGAACGTCTCCTGTCGTGGTCCCCATCGGGCTGCTTTCCCGCTCGTCGGGCGGCATTCGTCGCCGCGCTCGACACTAGGGGTGAAGTTGCACTGGGTGCAAGGTCTCTGGGCTGGGATGAGCGTCTCTGTTGTCAGAGGTCACGGTTCCCGTCGCACAATGGTCTTGTGTCCACTTCCGCCACGACGTCCCCGAGCCTCCCAGTGCGCGCCGAGCGGGCGCTCGCCGGGCTCGCTCCGGGCTATTTCGCGCTGGTGATGGGCACCGGGATCGTCTCGATCGGCCTGCGGATGGTGGGGGCGGACGCAGCGGCACTGGGGCTGCTGGTCCTCGCCGCCCTGGCCGGCATCGTGCTGGCGGTGCTGTACGTGCTGCGCTGGACCCGTCACCGGGCACGGATGCGTGCGGACGCGAAGAACCCCGAGATCGCCTTCGGCTACTTCACCATCGTCGCCGCGGCCTGCGTCGTGGCCGTCGGGCTGCAGCAGGTGGGGTTCGGCACGGCCTCCGTAGTGCTGCTCGGGGTGGCCGCCGCGATATGGATCGTGCTGGGGTACGTGCTGCCCTGGCAGGTGCTGATGGCCCGGGACGGAGAGCCGATCCTCGCCCGCACCAACGGCAGCTGGTTCATCTGGTCGGTCGCCTCGCATTCACTCGCCGTCGGCCTGTCCGGGCTGGAGCCGGCGACCCCTGCCTATGCGAACCTGCTGGGCCTGCTCACGGTGCTGGCCTGGTCGGTGGGAACGATCTTGTACGTCGGGATCGCGGTGCTGGTGATCCTGCGGATCGTGCACTTCGGGATCACCCCTCGACAGTTCGAGCCCACCTACTGGGTGGCGATGGGCGCGCTCGCGATCTCTGTGGTCGCCGGGGCCGGGATCTACGCCATGGAGCCTGTGCCGATGGTCGATGCCGCCCGCGGGCTGATCGGTGGAACCGTCGTGATCTTCTGGTGCTTCGCCCTGTGGCAGTACCCGCTGCTGGCCGGCGCCGGCTTCTGGCGCCATGCGATCCATCGGGTGCCGCTGCGCTACGTCCCGTCCCTGTGGTCGATCGTGTTCCCCCTGGGAATGTTCGCCGTCGCCTCGCTGCGGCTCGGCCGGGTGGAGCACCTGCCGCTGGTCGAGGGGGTGGGGATCGCGGGGCTGGTGCTCGCGGTGCTCGCGTGGATCGCGGTCGCGGCGGGGCTGATGATGACGCTGCTGCGAGGCCTGCGAGGCGCGAGGGGTTGAAGCAGCCCCGAGCGGAGACGGCAGGGAATACCTCAGGGGTCCGCCCGGGGGTGCGGTCCGGAGGCGTGCCTGCTGCCGGAGCGCCCGCTGTCGGTGCGCATGCCGCCAGCCTGCCACCGGTCGCCGCGAGGTCCGTCCCCTGCCGGCCATGGACGGGAGCCGCCGCGAGTGCTTGGGTGGAGGAAGACGTGCCCCGGTGGACGCCGGGGCCGAACTCTTCGAGGAGCGATCGCGATGAGCGATGCGAGCACCAGCAGCACCACTAGGAACAGCAGGTCCGGCGGCACCGGCGGGACCAGCAGAGCGCCAGCGCCCGGTGCGGGAGCTGGGGAGCTCCTGGTGGACTTCATTCTCTCCCTCGACGGCTGCGCCGCCGGCGAGGGCTGGCCGGGTTGGTGGGGGCTCGAGAGCCCGGAGTATCTCGCCTGGCTCGGTGAGCAGCCGGACTCGGTGACTCTGATGGGCGCCACCACCTACCGATTGATGGCGAGGATGGCGGAGCAGGCGCAGCGGATCGACGTCTCCGAAGAGGAGAAAGCTAGCTTCGCCCAGATGGCGCAGCTGCCGAAGATCGTCTTCTCCTCCACCCTCGAGGAGCCTCTGGCCTGGCCGAACACCACCTTGATCAGCACCGATGCGGTCGAAGCGGTCAGGGAGCTCAAGCGCACCGCGACCTCACCGCTGACCACGACAGGCAGTATCCGCCTCAGCCACTCGCTGCTGAAGGCGGGGCTTATGGACCGTTTCCGCATCATCCTGTTCCCGGTGATCACCGGGCGCACCGGGCTCGAGCGGATCTGGGAGCAGTTCGAGGACTTCTCCCTCGAACTCGTCACCGCCCGCACCTTCGACGGCGGCCTCCAGCTGCTCGAATACGTGCCGACCTATCTGCCGGAGCCTCCCGGCACGGCGTGGGATCGCACCGGGGAGGCCGAGTGATGAGTACGTCGTCGAGGGAGCCCACCGGCCTGCCGCCCGTGGTCGACATGGCGTCCTGGCAGTCCACCCGGGACGAGCTGCTGGTGCGGGAGAAGGCGCACACCCGCGAGGGGGACGCGATCGCTGCGGCGAGGCGCCGGCTGCCGATGGTGGAGGTCGACGGGAGCACCCTGGTGACCGGCCCGGTCGGCCCCGTGCCCTTCCTCTCCCTCTTCGAAGGCCGCGACCGGCTCGTGGTCTACCAGCACATGTGGCACGACGGAGCCCCGCACCAGGGGCAGTGCGAGGGCTGCACCACTACTGCATGGCACCTCCATGACGCGACCTATCTCAACGCCCACGGCGTCTCGCTCGCGATTCTCACCACCGGAGCCTGGGAGGAGGTGCATCCCTTCATCGCCTTCATGGGCTATCGCCGCGTGCCCTGGTACTCGGTGCGAGAGGTTCCCGCCCCGATCGGTGGCGGCATGGGGCATCTCGCGAGCTTCCTGCGCGACGGGGACCGGGTGTACCTCACCTATCGCACCACCGGGCGGGGCAACGAGCGGGTGAACTTCTCGATGGGCCTGCTGGACATGACGCCCTACGGTCGCGGTGAGGACTGGGAGGACGTCCCGGCCGGCTGGCCCGCGAGCCGTCATGCCTGCTGGTCCTGGCGCACCGATGCCCAGGGCGAGCCCACCTGGGGCGAGACCAGCCGGCCTCTGCCCCAGTGGTCGCGACCGGGCGCCGCACCGGTGACGACGCTGGGCCGACGCGACCAGCACTGAGCGGCTGCGCCGCCCGGCAGCACTGAACTGCCCCGTTGCCCCGTTGCCCTGTCGGTCCGCCGGCTTGCTGGCCCGGCGGTCCGACGGGCGACGGCGTGCGGCGTGCTCAGGCGGCGCGACGGATCAGGATGCGCCAGCGCTCGGGACCCCGGTCGAGGTATTCGGTCGCGTAGGCGTCCCCGTGCTTGGCCTGCAGCTGCATCAGCAGCGGGACCGGGTCATGGGTGGCGGAGATGACCATGCCCCCACCCGGCACCAGCGACTCGATCGCCCCGAAGATCGAGGCGTGGCGGATCGCGTGGGGGATCGTCTGCACATCGAGCTCAGGAAGCGACTCGTCGTGCTCCCCGCAGGCGCATCCCTGCTGGGACGGCTTCTGGTAGACGGCGTCCTCGCGCGAGCTCTGGATCTGGATGTCTGCCATGTCGGCTCCTGTCTGTCGTCCGTTCGGGACGATCGTGGCGAATCTGGTCCACTCGATATATTACATTTGATCCCGTGGAAAATATGGTCTCAGGTCCCGCGGCATCCGGCGCCGCTCAGCCCCGCCGAAACGCCGCGGGCCGCCGCCACTCGACCGCGCGCGAGCAGGTGCTGCGTGCGGTGGAGGCGCAGCGCTCCCCGGTCTCGGTCACCGCTCTCAGCCGCTCCACGGGCCTGCACGAGAACACCGTGCGTGGCCACCTCGATCAGCTGCTGGCCGACGGCCACGTCACCCGCTCCCGGGAGGCGGCCGACGGGCGCGGCCGCCCCGCCTGGCTCTGGCGCCCCACCCAGCACGGTCCCGCCTCGCCCTACGCCGCGCTCGCCGGCGTGCTCGCCGGAACCATCGCCCGCACCAGCGCCGACCCCGCCGCCACCGCCCACGAGGCGGGCCGCGGCTGGGGCGCCGAGCTGGCGGAGGACCTCCCAGAACCCGCACGACCCGCTCCCGCCCGCGCCCTCGTCATGCACGCCATGGCCGCGCAGGGCTTCGCCCCTCAGGAGGACGGCGAGCAGATCGTGCTGCACCGCTGCCCGCTGCTCGAGGCCGCAGACCGCCACACCGAAGTGGTCTGCTCCGTGCATCGCGGCATGATCGACGGACTCCTCGAAGGTGTCGCCGGCACGGAGGGTTCCCGGACCGTGGCCGAGCTGATCCCCTTCGCCGCCCCCGGACGCTGCCTGCTCCACCTGCGGGACGCGGGATGAGCAGCCCCGCCCTTCGGCGTCGACGCCGGGGACCGTCCTGGCGACTGGGCTGGATGCTCCCCGCCGGGCTCGCCCTGATGGCGGGCCTCGACGCCGCGCTGCTGCTGCTCGGCCTGCCCGCGCCGATCACCACCGACCGGCTGCCGGTGGTGCACGGGATGCTGCTGGTGCTCGGATTCGTGGGCACGCTCATCGCGCTCGAGCGCGCGACCGCCCTCGCTCGCTGGTACGGCTTCCTCGCCCCCGCACTGCTGGGGCTCGGAGCCATCGCCCTGGTCGCGGACCCCGTTCCCCTGATGGTGGGCAAGGTGCTGCTGGTCCTCGGCACCGCCGCATTCACCCTGGTGTACGTGCCGCTGTGGCGGCGCCAGCATGATGAGGCCGTCCTCACCGAGCTGCTCGCTGCGGGCCTTGCCTGCGGGGGCGCGATCCGCTGGGCCGGAGGCGCGGACTTCGACGAGGTGCTGCCCTGGCTGATCGGTTTCGTGGTGCTCACCATCGCCGCTGAGAGGGTGGAGCTGGCAAGGATCACGCTCGGCGCCCGCGCAGGATCCCGAGTGCTCGTGCACGCGGCGAGCCTGGTGGCGGCGCTGCTGATCGGGGTGGCGTGGCCGGTGGCCGGAGCGGTCCTGCTGGGCGCCGGACTGCTCGCCCTGACGCTCTGGCTTATCCAGCATGACGTCGCCCGGCACACCATCCGCACCCGCGGGGCGACCCGCTTCATGGCCGCGGCCATCCTGTGCGGCTATGGATGGCTCATGATCGCCGCGGTGGTGCTGCTGCTGGGCGGCACTCCGCAGGGTGCCGCGTACGACGCCGTCGCCCATGCCGTGTTCCTCGGCTACACGATCTCGATGATCATGGCGCACGCGACCACGATCCTGCCGGCCGTGCTGCGGATCGACCTGCCCTATCGCAGTGCGTTCTGGGTGCCGCTGGGGCTGCTGCAGCTGAGCCTCGTGGTGCGCCTCGGACTGGGTGACGCGCTCGGCTGGGGGCCCGCCTGGCAGCTCGGCGGCGTGCTCGGTGTGCTCGCTCTGCTGGTCTTCGTCGCCACGGCGCTGACCAGCGCGGTCCTCGGCCCGCCGCACGCCCGGAGCCTCCCTTCGCCCCGCCCCGAGCGATCGAGATCCGCCCCGACGGTGGCGACGAACTCCGCGTCAGCCACGACCCCGCCGAGCGTTTCAGCCACGACCCCGCCGAGCGTCTCAGCCACGACCCCGCCGAGCGGTGCCGTGTCAGCTGCGACCCTCTCGCGAGCCTCGGCACCGGCTGCGGTAGGCAGCGCCCGCTTCGGGGGCCGCCGCGCCGGACTCGCCGTCGGCGGCCTGCTGCTGGCGACGCTCACGCTCCTGGCCGTCGGCGCTCTCCACCCGCTCACGCCGGGAGGCGGCAAGAACGAGGGGGCCGGAGTTCCTGCCGCGAGCGGGCAGGCACCGGTGCAGAACGTCGCGGTCACTGCGGAGGGGCTGCGTTTCACCCCGGATCGGATCGAGGTGCCGGCCGGCACCCACCTGCTCATCGAGCTGACGAACGTGGATGCAGCGATGACCCACGATCTCGTCGTGGACAGCGGCACCCGGACCGAGCGCCTCGCACCCGGGCAGAGCGAGCTCCTCGACGTGGGCGTGGTCACCGGCGACCTCGAGGCGTGGTGCGGCGTGGCCGGGCACCGCCAGCAGGGGATGGTGCTGAGCATCGTCGCCGCCGGCGCTGCACCTGACGATCACCCCACCCGCGCCGGCACCGGGCCCTCAGGGCATGGATACGGCACGTCGGGGGAGGAAGCGGTGCAGAAGCCGATCATCGATCTCGCCGCCGATCCCGGCCCCGACTTCATGCCCAATGACGCAGAGCTCCCGCTGCTGCCGCCGAGTGACGGCCCCGTCACTCGAAAGGTCACGCTCGAGGTCACGGAGCAGGTCATGGAGGTCGCGCCCGGAATCACCCAGCGCCTGTGGACCTTCGGCGGCAGCGCCCCCGGACCGGTGCTGCACGGCCGGGTCGGCGACATCTTCGAGGTGACTCTGGTCAACGACGGGACGATCGGCCATTCGATCGACTTCCACGCCGGGGAGCTCGCGCCCGACGGCCCCATGCGCACGATCGCGCCGGGGGAGTCGCTGACGTACACCTTCACTGCGGAGCGGGCTGGGATCTGGATGTACCACTGCGGGACCGCCCCGGTCTCCGCGCACATCGCCTCGGGGATGTATGGAGCGGTGGTCATCGAGCCGGAGGATCTGCCCGCGGTCGATCACAGCTATGTGCTCGTCCAGGGCGAGTACTACCTCGGTGCGCAGAAGGAGGAGCTGGACGGCGACGCCCTCGCCGCCGGGGAACCGGACCTGGTCGCCTTCAACGGCTACGCCGCCCAGTACGACCATGCGCCGCTGCAAGCCCAGGCGGGGGAGCGGGTGCGGCTCTGGGTGCTCGACGCAGGGCCCGAGCGGGCACTGAGCTTCCACGTGATCGGCACCCAGTTCGACACCGTGTGGAGCGAGGGGAGCTACCTTGTGGAGACGGGCTCCGGGGACGGCTCGCAGGCTCTCGGCCTGCTGCCGGCGCAGGGCGGTTTCGTGGAGCTCACCCCGCCCGAACCCGGGCGCTATCCCTTCGTGAACCATGTGATGCGCGACGCCGAGCGCGGCGCCCACGGGATCCTCGAGGTCACCGCCCGGTAGATCCCACCCCATCGTGTGCGGGATGCGGGATGCGGGATGCGGGATGCGGGATGCGGGACGGGAGAGGGGGTGACGCCGCCCGCACGCACCAGGGCGCGCGGGCGACGTCACCGCGATCACTCGACGGTGATCTCACCCATCGGGCCCCAGCCGTCGCTGTCGATCTGGTGGGAGACGATCTGCGGCGTCGCCTCGAGGTACTGCGGAAACTCCTCCTGCATCTTCTTGAAGTGCGGGGAGTTCACGTGCGGGCCGGCGCCCTCATCGGTGAATGCTTCGATGAGCACGTAGGTGTTCGGCTCCTTCACGCTGCGCGACCATTCGAACCACAGGTTGCCCGGCTCGGCCAGGGTGGTCTCGGTGAACTCGTTCGCGAGCTCGGGCCACTGGTCGGCGAACTCGGGCTTCACCGGGAACTTCACGTTGATCAGGATCATCGAGGGGTCCTTTCAGAGAGGGGTGCGCGACCAGCCTGCCTGCTGGCCGGCCGCTGCGGTAGCCCCATTCTCGCAAGGCAAGAAGCCCTCCCTCCTCAGGGTGTCTGCGGCACAATGAGCGCAACGGCTGAAAGGGGCGAAATGAGCATCGTGCAGGAGCGGGGCGAGGACGCCCCGGTCGGGCAGATCGCCCGTGCGCTCGCCGTGCTCGAGGCCGTTGCCGAGCACGGCAGCAGCACCGCCCGCGGCATCGCCGAGGTCACCGGAATCCCACTGCCCACCGTCTACCGCATCGCCCAGGAGCTTCTCCGCGCCGACTACTTGGTGCATCTGCGAGACGAGAAGCGCTACGCCCTGGGGTACAAGCTGCACCGCCTGGCCGTCGGCCTCCACGAGCACCTCGGAGTCCCGCGTGCAGTGCGCGAGGAGGTCCATGCCATGCACCGCGACCTGGGGATGGCTGCCTACCTCGCGATCCATCGCGGTGCCGACTTCGTGGTCGTGCACGTCTCCGACTCACCCCAGGCGCCGCGCCTGTCCCCGCTGAGCTTCGGGTTCCACGAGAGCCCGCACGCCACCGCCTTCGGGAAGGTGGGGCTCGCCTCGCTGCCGCCCGAGGAGCAGGAGGCCTACCTCGCGGGCACCCCGTTGCGCGCCCACACCGACCGCACCGTCACCGACCCTGCTCAGCTGCGCGAGCAGCTCGCGGAGATCGCGGCCCGCGGCATCGCCTGGGAGCACCAGGAGTTCGTGCCCGGCACCGACTGCCTGGCCGCGACCATCAAGGCCGACGACGGCATGCTCATCGGCACCGTCGCACTGTCCGCACCGGTGGCCGCCTATGCAGGCCGGGTGCGCCACATCGAGGACCGGCTGCGGGCCTGCGCCTCCCGGGCGGGCCGCGCCTACCGCCTGGGCGCGGACCACTCCTGAGCCGGATCCGTCGGCCGCTTCACGTCCGGTGATTCCGTCGGCCGCTTCTCGCCCGGCGATAACGCCGATTGCCGCCGCCCCGCACGCTCCCTAGGGTGTGCTCCAGATCACTGACAACGACGCAGTGGAAGGAGATGCCATGAGTGCTCCGCAGACGGGGGACACCGTCAACGACATCGAGGGGAGCGAGGACGCTGCCCGGACGCTGCTCGCGCTCATCCGGGCCGCATTCCCGCACGAGGGTGTGCCAGGAACCGCGTACGAGCGGGCCGCGGCCACCGTGCAGGTGGCCGCCGAGGAGACCACCTGGATGCGGGTCAAGCTCGCCCAGGGACTCGACTCCCTGCAGGCCCTGGCAGATGGCCGCTTCACCGAGCTCACCGCCCAGGAGGCGCTGCCGCTGCTGCTGCGTGTCCAGCACACCACGTTCTTCGGCTTCGTACGGCAGACGGTCGTGGTGAGCCTCTACGAGGACGAGGAGGTGTGGGAGGCGCTCGGCTATGAGGGGCCCTCCTTCCACAAGGGCGGCTACATCGACCGCGGCTTCAACGATCTGGACTGGCTGCCCGATCCACGGATCGAGGAGTACGACGGGGAGCCGCTCGTGGACGTCGTCTCCGACCTGCCCAGTGCGGCGAGCACCGCCAGCGTCCGAGGCGCCGCTGTCCCGGCCGGCCAGAGCAAGGCGCGGGCCGGCCGCACCGGCAGCAGGACGGGCAGCAAGAGCGGACACAGGAGCAACGGGAGCAAGGGAGCGTCAGCATGAGCACCATCGACCATTCCACCGAGGCCGTCGTCATCATCGGCTCCGGGGCCGGCGGCGGCACCCTCGCCTACGAGCTCACCAAGCAGGGCATCGAGTGCGTGCTCCTCGAAGCGGGCCCCTACCTGCGGGGCGAGGACTACATGAACCTCGAATGGGAGGCCTTCAACCAGATGGCCTGGACCGACGCCCGCACCACCTCCGGCAGCTGGCGAGTGGCGAAGGACTTCCCCAACCTCCCCGCCTGGATCGTGAAGGCCGTCGGCGGCACCACCACCCACTGGTCCGGGGCGACCCCGCGCTTCAAAGCGCACGAGTTCAAGGCTCGCTCCACCTACGGTCGGATCGACGGGGCGCACCTGCTGGACTGGCCGCTCACCTACGACGAGCTCGAGCCGTACTACACCCGGGCCGAGGACGCGATCGGCTCCACCCATCGCGGCGGCCGCCCGCCGCTGCCCGCGAACAACAACTACAAGGTTCTGGCCGCGGGCGCGGAGAAGCTCGGCTACCACCACTATGCGACCGGTCCCTATGGCACCAATGCCGAGCCCTACGACGGTCGCCCGGCCTCCGTCCAGGACGGCTTCAACTTCCAGGGCGACAAGAACGGCTCGAAGTGGTGGACGATGGTGCGGGAGATCCCCCGTGCGCTCGAGACCGGCAAGCTGGATCTGCGACCGAACAGCCATGTCGCCCAGATCCTGCACGACCGCGCGGGTCGCGTGGACGCCGTGCTGTATCTGGACCAGGACGGGACCCTGCATCGCCAGGCCGCGAAGGTGGTGTGCGTGGCGGGGAACTCGATCGAGACCCCGCGCCTGCTGCACCTCAGCTCGTCCTCGCTGTTCCCCGACGGGCTCGCGAACTCCTCCGGACAGGTGGGCCGCAACTACATGCGCCACATGACCGGCAGCGTGTACGCCCAGTTCGACAAGCCGGTGCGGATGTATCGCGGCGAGACGATGGCCGGGAACATCTCCGACGAATCCGTGCATGATCCCACTCGTGGCTTCGCCGGCGGCTACTACATCCAGACCATCTCGCTGGGGCCCGCGTTCATGGCCAGCTTCGTCGAGCCCGGTGCCTGGGGGCCGGACTTCACCCGGCTGCTGGATGCCTACGAGAACACCGCCGGCTGCTGGCTGGTGGGAGAGGACATGCCGCAGGAATCCAATGCGGTGACGCTCGACTCCACGGTCACCGACCAGCACGGACTGCCTGTCGCCCATGTCCGCTTCGACGACCACGCCAACGACCTGGCGATGCGGGAGCACGCCTACACCCAGGCGCAGAAGCTCTATACCGCCGTGGGCGCGGTCAGCACCCACCGCACCACCCCCTACCCCTCCACGCACAACCTCGGCACCTGCCGCATGAGCGAACGGCCCGAGGACGGCGTGGTCGACAGATGGGGCCGGGCGCACGATGTGCCGAACCTGTTCATCTCCGACGGCTCGCAGTTCACCACCGGCGCCGCCGCGAACCCCACCCTGACGATCGTGGCGCTGGCGATCCGGCAGGCCGAGCACATCGCCGACGCGCTCAAGAAGGGGGAGGTCTGAGCCGTCCCGCAGTGCACGAGAAGCGGCCGGGTCAGCTCACAGGAGCGGCCCGGCCGTCAACGTGGTGAGGGCGCTCAGACGTTCACCGTCACGTCTCCGGCCTCGCGCAGCTCGGCGGCGATGGTGGTGGCCGCCTCGTTCCGCTGTTGGGCGATCGCCTGCTGGGCGAGCTGCTCCTTGGCCTCCTCGAAGGGCGGCACCTGTGCGGTGTCGCCACCGGCCTGCTCCTGCTGCTCGACGAGCTGGTCGTACTGCGTCTTCAGCTCCTCGTCGGTGGGCTCTTCGATGCCCGCCTCCTGCTCGATGTAGGTGGTGAGCATGAACTGCGACGAGGCGTCCTTGCGCACATCCTCCTTGCTCATGCCCTGCTGCTCGAGCGCGGCTACGACCTCGTCCGCTGAACCGAGTCCGTTCTGCTGGGCGATCTCCTCGAGGGTCGCGTCGATATCCGCATCTGTCGGCTCGATACCGGCCTCGGACGCGCCCTGCAGCAGCAGCCGATTGTCGACCAGCTGATTCGCGACCTGGGTCTTCAGCGCCGCCTGGTCGACCTCTCCACCGGCGCTCTGCTGCTGCTGCATCGCCGCCTGCTGGAACTGGCCCTCGTAGATGGCGGTGAACTCGTCCTTGGTGATGTCCTCACCGTTGACGGTGGCGACGACATCCGGGACGTCGGAGACATCGGCTTCCGGCATCTGCGGCTGCTCGCCGCCCTGGCCGCCGGCGAGGGGCGAGCCGCCGCCGTCGCTGGCCGCAGGCGCCTGCCCGCCCTGATCGCTGCCGCCCGAAGGTGCAGCCTGGTCGCCGCTGCAGCCGGTCAGTGCGACCGCTGCGGTGAGTGTGAGTGCGGCGAGAGTGCGCCGGAGTGCCCGCTGGCTGGGAACCTTCACTGTGCCTCCTGAGGTGGGGGAGCGGGCGACGTTACGCCCTGAACCCTGGAACCGCGTTGCAGGTTCGCCCAGGTGGCGGTCAGGACATCGAATTCTCTGCCTGAGATGGGTCTGGAAACGGCGATGCTGTGCGGAGGCCTGACTCACACCGGCGGCGCCCATCGACCCTGACCTCTCCGGAGCCCGCCCGAGCTGCGCTCCGGAGACGGAGCGGCCTCGCCGGGCCAGCGGCGTCGCCGGTGCAATGGCCGATGGTCTGAGGGCGTGGCGTGCGGCGCCGAGCACCTCTAGGGTGTCAGCCATGGAGATGACGATTCCCGCAGACTGTGGCAACTCCCCGCGCATGACGATCGTCGCGGAGATCGCTTCGGCCTGGGCGGCGGGGGAGGAGGCGACGGTACGCGCATGGCTGCGCGAGGACGCCACCTGGTTCCTCGTCGGTGAGGACAGTCCTGTGCCCGGCGGCTTCGCAGGGCCGCCCTTCGCCGCAGAGCGAGGGGAGATCCTCATGGTGCTGAACCATGGCCGCCTCGCCGCCTGCGAGGGCTACCTGGTGCGCGGCGACGAGCGGGTCGACTTCTGCCACATGATCCGCTTCGCCGGAGCCACGAAGACGGCGCAGATTCGGGAGATCCGCACCTACCTGCAGCGCTGAGGCACCGCCGGGAACCGCAGGAACGGCAGATCGGGCGGTTCCGAGCCAGGATCCGGTCAGGATCGGCTCAGAATCGCCCGATCTGCGCTGCACGCCCGATCTGCGCTGAGAGGAGTCCCGCCGAGCGGCGGGATCGGGTCAGTAGCCGATGGACTTCAGATACTCGCGGGACTCGCGGATGCAGTCGATCGGGTCGCGGCCGAAGGTGTCGTCCTGCTCGATGAGGAAGTACTCGGCGCCGGCCTTCTCTGCGGCGGGGAGCAGCGCGGGCCAGTTCATGTTGCCCTGGCCCACCTCGGCGAACTGGCCGAGCGACAGGAAGGCTCCGTAGAACTCCTTCATGTCGATCTCCTTCGCCTCGAACTTGTCGACGATCTCCTGGGGCAGGGGAGCGACCCGGAAGTCCTTGACGTGGATCAGCTTGCAGGCGCCGCTGTAGGCCTCGAGCATCTCCAGGGGTGCCATGCCGCCGCGCTGGACCCAGTGGAGGTCCACCTCGAACAGGAGCGACGGCGCCACGCGGCGCACGATGTCGAAGATCCGCTCGCCGTCGAACTTGATGAGGTCGACGTGGTGGTTGTGGTAGCAAAGCGTGATGCCCTGCTCGGCGAGGCGGGCGGCGTAGGGCTCGACGGAGGCGGCCCACTCCTCGGTGGCGGTCTTCGAGGTCATCGCCGAGAAGGGCATCATGCCGATGCGCAGGAAGCGGGAGCCGGTCTTCTCGCAGGCCTCAACGGCGCGGTCGAACTCGGTCGAGAGGGCGAAGCCGTTGCCGCCGGGCTCGATCGAGGCGCTCATCGCGGCGGTCTCGACGTTGAAGTCCGCCTTGCCGCGCACGAGATCGTCGATCAGCTCGTCGGTCATCTCCACCTGGGAGACCTCGACGGCGTCGATGTCGAGCTCGCGCACCTGGCGCAGCACCTCGTACATCCCCTTCTCGTTGATCTGGTCCTTGAGCATCATGAGCTGGAGTCCGAGGACGGGCATGGTGAGTCTCCTTCGAGTCGTGAGGGCGGCGCCGCGCGGCACCGGAGGAACGTGATGGTGCGTGGTGCGTGGTGCGTGGTGCGTGATGCGAGATGACGGAAGCGGCCGGGTCGGTGCCTGGAGGCACCGGCCCGACCGCTCAGCGGCTCAGGCGCGGGCGGGGAACTTGCCCTCATCCTCGATGCGCTTGTTGAGCTCGGCGAGGTACTCCTCGGCCGGGTAGTCCACCAGATCGATCTCGCGACCGGTCCAGGCCGACAGCTGCATGCCGGAGGCCAGGCGCACGCCGTTGATGCCCTCGGCGCCGTCCGCGATCAGCGGGGTGCCGTCGTTGACGTTCGCCGCGAAGTTGGTCAGGACGTCGATGTGCTGCTGGCCCCAGACCGACTCGTACTCCTTGACCTCGGTCTCGTACAGCTCGGAGGTGTCGATCATGCCCTTGAACAGGCGGCCGACGTCCTCCGCCGACATGCCGTCGCTGAGGCTGCGCTCGTCCTGCTTGAGGCGGGTGATGGTGACCTTCTTGGAGCCGTCCACGACGACCTTTCCCTTGTCGAACAGCATCTCCAGGCGGTCGGTGCCGACGATGTCGTTCGTGGAGGTGATGAAGCTGCCGGTCGCGCCGTCGCCGAAGTCGACGACCGCGTTGACCTCGTCCTCGGTGGCGATGTCGCGCTGGAAGCCGAAGGAGAGCTTCGCGAAGACCTTCTTCGGGGTGCCGCACAGCCACTGCCAGAGGTCCAGCTGGTGGGGTGCCTGGTTGACCAGCACGCCGCCGCCCTCGCCGCCCCAGGTCGCGCGCCATGCCGACTGGTCGTAGTACGCCTGCGGGCGCCACCAGGTGGTGATGATCCACGAGGTGTGGCGCAGCTTGCCGAGCTCACCGGAGGCGATGAGCTCCTTGAGGTCCGTGTAGACGGGGTTGGTGCGCTGGTTGAACATGATCGCGAAGGTGGTCTCGGGGTGCTCCGCCGCGAAGGCGTTCATCTCCTCGACCTGCTTGGTGTAGATGCCGGCCGGCTTCTCGGTGAGGGTGTGGATGCCCTTGCCGAGAGCGGTGATGGTCATCTCCGCGTGGTCGAAGTGGGGCACGGTGGTGACCACCGCGTCGATGTCACCGGAGTCCAGCATCGCGAGGTAGTCGTCGTAGAAGGGGACGTCCGGGTGCTTCTCGGCGGCGACCTCTTTCTTGGCGGGATCGTTGTCCGCGATGGCGCCGAGAGTCATGCCCGCGACCTTGCCGTCGGCGATCACGCCGGCGTACATGCCGCCCTGAGCTCCGAGGCCGATGATTCCGAGGCGGACGTTCTTCTCCGACATGGTGTCTCCGTTTCTGTGGTGGATCCCTGCGCTCCGTGAAGCGGTCGCGCGGTGAAAAGTAAGTCTGACGTGGGGTGAGGTGAGACGAGGTGGGGGAAGGGCCGGTGGGGAAAGCTCTCTCCCCACCGACCCTACTGCGGTCGACGGACCCTCGGGAGGGACCGTCGACCAGCGTGGATCAGCTCTCGGCAGCAGCCGCGGCGGCCTCGGCGTGGCGCTGCTCGAGGAGGGCGACGTTCGCGTCGACGCGCTTCTTGGACAGCGGGTACCAGAAGATCAGGGCGAGGAGCGAGACGCCCAGCAGCAGGGCCGGCACGAGGGTGGACAGGTTGTAGATGCCATCCAGCACTTCCTGGGTCTGCACGACGGTCCCGCCGGTCCCGGACTCGTATCCGATCCATCCCAGGGCCCAGCCGGTCAGGCCACCTGCGATGGCCTGGCCCAGCTTGCGGGCCCAGGAGTACATGCCGTAGACGGTGGCATCGTTGCGCTCACCGGACTGGATCTCCTGGAGGTCGATCGCATCGGTGATGAATGCCCAGATCAGGATGTTCAGGCAGGAGACGCCGAGCATGAGCACGGCGTAGCCGACCATGAACACGTAGGGGCTGTCGGTGCGGAGGACGAACAGGATCAGTGCGGCGATGACGGCCAGCGACATGCCGACCACGCCGACCTCCTTCTTGCCGAAGGTCTTGGCGAGCTTCGAGGCGAAGGGGACCAGCAGCAGGGTCGGGGCGAGGCCCACGAAGTTCACGAGGCTCAGCAGCTGGCCGTTGTTGAAGTACTCGTTGAGCATGTAGGGCATCATGCCGCCGAGCAGCATGAAGGCGATGAGCATGAACAGCGAGGTGGCGATCAGTCCGGTCAGTCCCCGGTTCTTCGCCATGGCGCCGAGGGTCTGCCCGAGGCTCGCGCGCTGCTCCTTGGCCTTCGCAGGTGTCGCGATGCGCTCCTCGACGTTGATGAAGCACAGCAGGTAGCAGACCACTGCGAGGATGCCGCAGCCGAGTGCGGCCCACATCATGTTGGTTCCGGAGAGCTCGGACTGGCCGTTGATCTGGACGAAGACGACGAGCGGCAGGACCACGGAGATGGCGAGGTTCGCGAGGGTGGCACCGAGGGAGCGGAACACCGACAGCGAGGCGCGCTCACCGGGCTGGTTGGAGATGACCGAGGCCATGGAGCCGTAGGGGATGTTGATCAGGGTGTAGAAGACCGAGCCCCACAGGACGTAGGTGGCGATCATCCAGCCGAGACGGGCGCCGTAGCTGCCGTCCTGCAGGAAGGGAGAGAACATGAGGAACGACGCGGTGGCGACGGGGATCATGATGCGCAGCAGCCAGGGCTTGAACCGGCCGGACCTGCCGGGCTTCAGGGTGTCGATCAGGCGTCCTGCACCGACGTCGGTGAAGGCGTCCAGGATGCGCGCGGCGAACAGCAGGGTGCCGACGTGGGCGGCGTTGATGCCCATGACGTTGGTGTAGAAGATCATGAAGAACGCGGACTGCAGGAGGAACGTGAAGTCGTTCCCGAAGTCGCCGAACATGTAGCCGATCTTGTCTCGGAAGCTGAACGGGCGCTTGGCCGTCGAGCTCGGCGAACTGGACGGGGCCATGCGGCCCTGCCCCGGGTGTGCGCTGGTGGTGCTCATCGTTGTGCTCCTTCTGGCTCATCCTTGAGTAGCTGGAGCGACCAGGCGCGGTGTGTCGCTGGTGGCTCCGGTGTGCCGAGGGTGCCGCGAGAAGCGGTGTCGGCTATGGCCCGAGTCTTGCCAGAGCGCTGAACGATTGGCCATTGTTGCCAGAGGTTGCAGTGTGGTTGCCGGGAGGTCGAATCTTGTACTACTTGGTAACGGGGCTGCTGCCAGCACTTTTGCTTCGTGTCGAGAGGAGGGGTCTCTGTCACGTTGGAGGATGGAGGCCGGCGCGCCCTGGAAATTGCCGTGGGTTGCCGCGCTCCGGGTCCGGGGTCCTGCGGACTCGCACCCATTGCGCGCTGCGCACGCGCGCGGTGCACGCGCGCGGTGCACTCGCCGAACGGCGGACGGCCCGGGCCCCCGGGGGGGGGGGCCCGCCCGGCCGGGGGGGGGGGCGGGGGCCCGCGGGGGGGGGGGGCCCCC
>NZ_JBQDLF010000054.1:0-21870 GCF_052095815.1 Brachybacterium sp.
TCCTCGAATCAGGAGGCTTCAGAAACCAGCTACACCCTCGGATGCGATGAGCCCGATAACGCCGCGATGGAATCGTTCTTCGCACTGCTCCAGAAGAACGTCCTGGACCGCGAGCGGTGGCGAACTCGAGAAGAGCTGCGGATCGCGATCATCACCTGGATCGAACGTGCCTACCACCGCCGTCGCCGACAGGCCCGCCTGGGCCGATTGACCCCCATCGAATACGAGACCATCATGAACCCGGCCGTGGACCTCGCGGCCTGAAACCCCAACTGTCACCTGTTCGTGCGGCAGTCCCGAGCGCGCTTGCTGAGAGGCTTCGGCCTGCGCGGGCATGAGCTGCGGGTCGACTGTCATGGAGCCAGTTTTCCCTATTCGTGAGCTAGTGGGCCGGGTGTCTCGTGCACGCGATTGAATCGTGGTGCACCGCAATACTCTGGCCTCTGGGCGATCCGACTACCGTGGGTGCTGCTCCCTTGGAGGCACTGAGGCCCGCGCCGGGAGAATCCGCAGGCCGCTTCTCTGAGCTGGCCCCGGCCCGATGAGCTGGAGGTCCACCACGAACCAGGCGATCATCGCCGACGTCACCGGCACGCTCACGCCGAGCACCACGCGGCAGCCGGTCCAGCTCTCTCGCGCGCTCACGCAACGGACCTACCTCTCGCTCTCGGTCGCGTGGCCGCCAGGGTGAGCCCAGCGTCTCTGATCACAATTTCCGAACAACTGTGCTTATCCCTCGTTACCCACCATTAAAGTCGCAACCAAGCGTCGCTTCGCCCGTTATCTCCTTCGGGCGCTCAAGGCGGCGGGGCGTCGGGCCGAACGGTCCGGCGAAGGGTGTGAGACGGTGGCCGTGGTCGCCGATGAGCCGTGGAGGGCTGTTGAACGCTGTTCCCGGGGACCTGGGAGTGGGGACCATGGCCGAGCTGGACGCCGAGCGGACCGCTGCGGCACGCCGTCGAGCCGCGACGAGGACCCAGCGCACGTCGGAGGCGCGCCTGCGCCTGCTGACACTCCCGGCCATGATCCTCGCGGACGTGCTCGCGCTCACCCTGGCAGTGGGCATCGCGTTCGCCGTCCGCCAGGTCGTCCTGCCGCCGGCCGGCGATCTTCGCGAGAACGTCGCCAGCGCCTCCCTGATCATGGCGCTGGGCTGGCTGGCCGCGATCGCGGTGCTCGGCGGGTACGACCGGCGCCAGCTCACCTCCGGCCCCCAGCTCTACCGCAACGTGCTCCACGCCTCCGGCGCTGCCTTCGGCGTCATCGGCGCGCTCGTCTACCTGCTGGATCTCGAGCTCTCCCGCGCCTTTTTCCTCGCGTTCTTCGTGGCGGGCCCGCCGCTGCTGCTGCTGAACCGGCTGCTGCTGCGGCGCGGTCTCGCCAATGCCCGCGTGCGGGGGGCCTTCCGGCAGTCGGTGATCGCCGTGGGCTCCCTCGGCCACGTCGACGGGATCGCCGCGACCCTGCACCGGGAGCGGTGGCTCGGCTACGACATCGTGGGTGCTGTAACCCCGGGAGGCATCGCCGACTCCTCCCGGCTTGGGATCCCCGTGCTCGGCGCGGAGCGTGACCTGCTGGCGATCGCTGAGTCCGCCGACCCGGACATGCTCCTGTTCACCGCCGGCTCCACCTCGAGCGCCGAGGAGTTCCGCCGCACCGCCTGGAAGCTCGAGCACGAGAGGATCGGCGTGATCGTGGTGCCCGCCCTCACCGAGATCTCCGCTGACCGCGTCACGATGCGCCCCGTCGCGGGCCTGCCGCTGGTGCACATGGATCTCCCCCGCGCCCGCCAGGCCCTGCGCTGGACCAAGCGTCTGTTCGACGTGGTCGTCGCCGCGCTCGTCCTCGTCGTGATCTCCCCGCTGCTGGCCGTGATCGCGCTGCGTATCCGAGCCCACGACGGAGGACCGGTGATCTTCCGCCAGCAGCGCGTGGGACGCGACGGGAAGCACTTCGAGTTCCTGAAGTTCCGCACGATGGTCACCGACGCCGAGGCCGTGAAGGCCGAGATGGTCGAGCGCGCCGTCCAGGATCGCGGCAACACGGTCATGTTCAAGATGCAGGACGACCCACGCGTCACCGCCCCCGGACGCTTCCTGCGCCGCTTCTCCCTCGACGAGCTGCCGCAGCTGTGGAACGTGCTGCGCGGTGACATGAGCCTCGTCGGCCCCCGTCCCGCCCTGCCCGGCGAGGTGGAGCGCTACGACGACGGCGCTCGTCGGCGCCTCCACGTGCGCCCCGGCATCACCGGTCTGTGGCAGGTCTCCGGCCGCAGCGACCTCTCCTGGGAGGACACGGTGCGGCTGGACACCTACTACGTCGACAACTGGTCCTTCACCCAGGACCTCCAGATCCTCATGCGCACGGTCAAGGCCGTGCTCGCCTCCTCGGGTGCCTACTGACGATGGCCCGGCCCGCCCCGGAGGCGGGGGCCGCGCAGCGCACCGGCCCTGCCCTTCCCCGCCCCCTCCGCCTCCTCGCCGCGCTCGTGCTGCTGCTCTACCCGCTCGCGGCGGGCGCGCTGCTGCTGACCTCGGACGGCTGGGCCGTGAACCGTCTGAACGTCCGGATCTGGTACGCCGTCACCGGTGCCGTCGGCCTGCGTGAGCAGATCACGCCCGAGATGTTCGCGGCGCTCGCGAACGTGGCGCTGTTCGTGCCGCTCTTCGCGGCGCTCGCCGTGCTGGTGCCCACCTGGTGGTGGGTGGCGGCAGGCGCGGGGCTCTCGATCGCGGTCGAGCTCTACCAGGGCGAGATCGGCACGCGGGAGCAGGACCTGGTCGACATCCTCGCCAACACCGCGGGGGCCGCGCTCGGCGTCGGCCTCGGGCTGCTCGTGCGACGGCTCGCCGGGAGGCACGCACGGAACCGCCGCACGGAGCGGCCGGCCGACGCGTCGGCCCGTCGGCCGGGGCTCAGCGGCGCAGGAAGCGGCCCCAGCGTGCCCACCACTCCCGGCGCACCTCGCGCCGCGACGGGGCATGGCCCAGGCGGAGGCCCAGATGATCGCGATTGACCTGCAGCGCCTCCACCAGCAGCCGGGCCTTCGCCAAAGAGCCGTCGGCGTCCCGCAGGCGTGCCCGCCACACCTCCCTCGGGGCGGCGCCGTCGTGCACCGCCTGCCACACCCGCGCCCCGGGCAAGCCCTCCACGGTCTCCGGGCGACCGATTGCGAGCGCGAGCGGCACCTGGGCACCGAGCTCGGCGGCGAGACCCTCGATCCGCGCGCGCTCCGCCTCGTCCACCTCGGTCCAGGCCACGCGCACGTCATGACGGGAGCGGCCGCTCGCATCGCGGGCGGCGTGCACCAGCAGCACCAGCCTCTGCGCGGTGAGATCCGGGACCGCGCACGCAGCGCCGCCGAGATCCACACTCTCCCGGCGCGCCCACAGCTGCTCGAAGGTCGCCGCCGCATCCCGGTCCAGACCCGGGAAGGCGCGGTGAAGATCGGCCGTGCCCCACACGCGATGGTGGAACGTCGCCGCATGCGCGAACACGCTGCCGTGCTCGAAGGTGGTCACCTGCTCCCACCCGTCGGCCTCGAGCGCGGCCACCAGCGTCGCGACCTGCGCCGGGTCCACCAGCACGTCGCAGTCCGAGGAGCCGGCGCGGCCCTCGGCCAGCAGCGGATGCAGCGCCTCGCCCTTGAGATGCAGGATCCTCACACCCGCACCTCGGGCAATATGGTCGAGGCAGCCATGGGCCATGCGCAGACGCACGGGCACCGGCACCTGCACAGGGGATGTCATGGGGGGAAGTGTAGGAGCCGTCGGCCCCTGGCCGCAGGATCGACAGCGGCGCCGACGGGCGCGAGGACGCTCGTCATGAGCGCAGAAGGACGCAGGAACGAGAAGGGAAGGGGGAGCGGACGTGTGGGAGCTCGATAGCCGCATCCAGCACTACGACTGGGGATCGACGACCGCGATCCCCGAGTTCCTGGGCCGTCCCGCCGACGGCGCCCCCTGGGCCGAGGCCTGGTACGGGGCGCACCCGCTGGCGCCCTCCACCCTCGCCACCGGGCAGGACGCCGGCGCCGGGCTCGACGCCGCGATCGCCGCGGACCCGCGCCGCATGCTCGGCGACGGCGTGGAGCGCGCGTTCAGCGCCCGACTGCCCTACTTGCTGAAGGTCATCGCGCCGGAGAAGCCGCTGTCCCTGCAGGTCCACCCCGATCGCGAGCACGCCCAGGAGTCCTTCGCCGCGGAGACCGCGGCCGGGCTCCCGCTCGAGTCGCCGCTGCGCAACTACCGCGACGACAACCACAAGCCCGAGATGCTGATCGCGCTGACCCGATTCACCGCGCTGTGCGGGTTCCGCACCCCGCGCCGCGCCGCCGCGCTCCTGCAGGGGCTCGGCACCGACCTCACCGACCGCCTCCACACCCTCCTCACCCGCAGTCCCACCGCCCACGGCATGCGCGCCGCGTTCCGCACCCTGGTCTCCTCCGCCATGCGCCCGGACCCCGAGGCGGTCCAGCAGGTCGTCGAGGCCTGCCGGGCTCGTGCCGACTCCGGCCACTCGCCCTCCCCGCGCATCGACCAGACCGTCGCGCTGCTGGCGGAGCACCATCCGGGCGACCCCGGCGTGGTCGCCGCGCTGCTGCTGAACCCCGTGACCCTCCGCCCGGGCGAGGCGATGTTCGTGCCCGCCGGCACCCTGCACGCCTACCTGCACGGCGTGGGCCTGGAGATCATGGCCGCCAGCGACAACGTGCTGCGCGCGGGTCTGACCCCCAAGAAGGTCGACGCCGACGAGATGCTGCAGTGCGTGAGCGTGCAGGCCGCGCCGCCGCTGCGTGTCGCGCCGGAGCGGCAGACCGCGACCTCGGTCGCCTACTATGCGCCGGTCGACGACTTCGAGCTGTCGCTGACGACGCTCACCGACCCGCCCGGCACCTACCGCACCCGCCACCGCGTCCCCGGCGGCGGGCCCCGCACCCTCCTCGGCCTCGAGGGGGAGGTGCTGGTCCAGTCCGACACGGGCCGCCATGTGCTCACCGCCGGGCGGGCGCTGTTCGTCCCGGCCGACGCCGGCCTCCTCCACGCCGGCGGAGCAGGTCGCTTCGTCCAAGCGAGCGTCCCGTGACCCGCTACCGGCTGCGTCCCGTGGTCAGCGAGTGGGACGGGGAGGACCTGTGGGTGGGGGCGCTGCCCCACGGCCCGATCACCCGCATCCAGGGCGCCGGCGCCCTCGTGCTCGAGCTGCTCGCCGAGGCGCCGGACCGCGCCGCGAGCCCCGCCGAGCTCGCCGACCGGCTGCGGCAGGAGGTCGAGGACGTGCCCGAGGACGCCGAGCAGATCATCACCGGCTTCCTCGCCGAGCTCGATACGGGCGGAATCCTCGAGACGATCGACGGTGACGCCCCATGACCGCCGCACCCACCACCATCGCCGCGACCCGGCTCGAGGTCGCCGGCCACAGCGTGCTGCTCACCTTCGGGCCCGGCCTGGAGACCGTGGCCGAGGAGATCGACGCCCTGTGGTCCCACCTGCTTTCCGCCGACGACGACGGTGCGATGCCGCAGATCCGCCTCGACTACGCGCTCGCCGGCGGCGACCTCCCCGCCGGGACCGTCCCGCTGCAGGCGCGGCCCGAGGCGAGCTACACCATCTCCGGCCACCTCACCCGCGAGGTGATCCGCCGACTGATCGGCACCCGCCTGCTGCTCCACGCCGGCGCCGTCGCCCACCCCGAGCTCGGCACCCTCGTGCTGGTCGGCGCGTCCGGGGCGGGGAAGTCCACCGCCTCCTCCCTGCTCGGACGAGACGGCGCCTATCTCACCGACGAGCTGACGATCATCACCCCCGGCAGCTTCGCGATCACCCCGTATCCCAAGCCCGTCTCCAAGCACGATCCGGAGCTCGGCGCGAAGCGGGATCTCGCCTTGCCGGGCCTGGGCCTGCGCGCCGCCGATGAAGCGGCCGCCCTGGCACCGGCGATGGTGCTGCTGCTCGAGCGGATCCAGGACGAGGGCGGGCTGGGGGAGGGGGCCTCGGTGACGCGGGTGCCGCTGTCCGAGGCACTGACCCGGATCGTGCCGCAGACCTCCTCCCTGTGGGAGGTGCCCGGAGGCCTCGCCGCGCTCGCCGAGCTACTGGACTCCGTGGGCGGCGCTCTGGAGGTGCGCTACCGGGAAGCCGCCGAGCTCGAGGAGCTGCTGCGCCGCCTGCCGCCGCCCGAGCACGTCGAGACGGTCGAGATCGCGCCGCGGCCCAGCGATGCTGCCGGCGGCGAGGACGCGGTGCCGGCACCCGGCACGATCGCCGCCGCTCCGTTCCGCCAGGCGCTCGCCGTCGAGTCCGGGCTGTTCGTGCTCGGCCAGCACGGCGCGATCCACCTGCCGGGCCTCGCGGGACTGGTCTGGGACCTGCTCGCCGACGCGGGCCCTCTCGCCTTCGACCAGCTCGAGCAACTGGTGGTCGAGGAGATCGGGGAGCACCCCGAGAGCGCGGCCCTCGTCCGCGGCACGGTCGCGGAGCTCGTGGACCACGGCTGGGCCCGTGAGGGCTGATCAGAGGGGGAGGATGCCCCGGCGCAGCACCGGCACCAGCTGCTCCACCCGTTCGGTCAGCAGCGCGGCCGTCCGTGCCGCCTGCGCCGCGTCCTTGCCGTAGGGATCGGGGACGTCGAGGCCCGGGGGAATCGCGCGGCGCGTCCACGCGGAGATGATTTCCTTCAGCGGAGCGTCCGGATTCTCCGACGCCATCCGAACGAGTTCTGGAATGTGTCCCATATGTCCGATGCGCCGGGCTGCGGCAGGGAATTCATCCAGAAGGTAGGCACGCTGTCGACGCGACATCGTCAGGATCAGATCCGCCCCGAGGTCCGCGGCGGATACCTGCCGGGCGCGAAAGCCCTGCGGGTCGACCCCGCGCGCGGAGAGCTCGCCCGCCATCTGTGACTCCATCGCACTGCCCTCGAGGGCGAAGATGCCCCTGCTCACGGCGCGGTTGCCAGGCAGTCGATCGCGCAGCAGATGTTCGGCAAAGGGAGAACGGCAGACGTTGCCGGTGCACACGAACAGGATCGAGGGTGGCTGCGGCTCAGGGCGGTGCGCGGGGGCGGGAGAGCTCATGCGCACAGACTAGACGCCACAGGTGACTTGTCAGAAATGTCCAGATAAAAGTGGCGACGCGGAAAACTTACTGGGCGGTAAGGTCACGGAAGGGTGTCGGAGATGAAGAATCGTGACCGCCCTCGTTTCTATTCGCCGAGGGCATGTCAATATCGGGGGCGTGACGGTCCGCCGTCGCACCTGTCCGCCTGAGAGCGCCTCCCTCGGAAGGCGCCCGCTGGTGCGCCCGGAGCGAAGCGTCCCCCGTCGTCCACTGGACGCGCCCCGGCCACTCGTGAGGTGAGGCGCCGGAACGCCTGTGCCCGAAAGAGGTTTCCGTGACCGCACCCTCCCGTGTCCGCCCCGCCGAGGTCGGACACTCCGCCTTCACCCGCCGCTCCCTCGTCAAGGGCGCGGCCTGGGCGACCCCCGTCGCTGCGTTCTCGCTCAGCGCGCCGGCGATGGCGGCCAGCCCCGGCGAGTGCGACCCTGCTGGGACTCTCTACGACTCCACCGGCACCGGCAGGCTTCTCAGCGGCTCGATCCTGTCCGCGGATCTGGATGCCGTCGCCTCGGTCAACGGTGCCACGGCCGAGGTCGACGCCACGACGCCGCCTTCTGACGAGGAGACCAACCCGCTTTCCGCGGGCGTCCTCAACGCGGTGCAGTTGAACCTCACCGGCCTGGCCGACACGCTGTCGGATCTGCTCAACTTCAACACTGACACGGGTGTTCTCAACCAGTACGGCTACGCGAACCAGGATGGCACTGTGCGCGGAGCCAGCGGTGCGGTCGCGGATGACGGGTCCATCCGTCTCGAGCCCTCCGACGGCTGGCCCGAGCTCGCCTCCCTCGACCTCCATACGGTGGTGAGCCAGATCGGCGGCAGCGGGACCGCGGACCTCCTCTCCGCCGTGACGGACGCCGAGCTCTCGATCGGTGCGGTCGCCGGGCGGACCCAGTTCAGCTCGCTCTGCAACCCGCCGGCTGACCTGGAGCGCGACTACCTCGTCTCCTATCTGAAGGCCGAACTCACATCGCCTACGGTCGGTGCGACGGTCGGCACCATCAACGGCACTCTCAGCGGGCTCACCTCGGGTCTGGTGAACACGCTCAACAGCCTTACTGTTGTGAACGCTCTGCTCCGAGTGGATTCGCTCAGCCTGTCGCTCGACACCGCGGAACTCCCCGCTGGCGCCGGACGGCCGGTGAAGCTGGCACTGTCCAACCCGGCAGTGGTCACCGTCGATCTCGGCGCACTCCTGGGCGGTGCCTACGAGGGCACCACTGCGTCCCCTTGGCTCAACAGCCTCGCGCCGAACACTCGACTCTTCACCGACGCTCCTCTGCCCACCGATGCGCTTGCGCGAGAGGTCGGAACCCTTGTCGACGCCGTCCTCGGTGCGATCCGAGTCGACATCCGGGTTCGGGGGCTCCTGGGCCTCATTCCTGTCACGATCACCGGGAGTCTCGCCGACCTGGTCAGCGGCAATGCGACCGTCCAGCCGTCGCTCCTGGGGCTCACCTCTGCGATCCTGTCGGTCATCGGAACGACCATCCGCGACGCGATCCTTGCGGCCGGAGCGCTCACGCCCCTCACCGGGGCGCTCAACCTCCTTCTGCAGGGGCTCTTCACCGTTCTGACCGAAGTCGTGGTGCTGACCATCAATGCGCAGAACGGCGAGCCCGGTGCCGTGCCGGATGATCTTGCGGCCCTTCTGGACGGGCAGTTTGACGTCGCTGCCTTGCACATCGGCGCGGTCGACGCAGGCGGGATCGATCTGCTCGATGTCTACCTCGGACGGGGAAGCGGCGGAGAGAACCTGGTGCGCAGCGCGTGAGAAGGACTGGCCCGTTCACGGAGCGGGCCAGTCCATCTCCTGCTCGCCGTCGACGGGGCTCTGCTGCGCCTCTGCCAGCTGCTCTCGGATCTCCTGCACGAACTCGATCACCGCGCTCCCGCCGTTGACGGGGCCGCCGGCGAGCTGTCCGTCGGCCCCCAGCAGCACTGCGCTCGGCGCGCTCGTGCCGCCGAGGGCGGTGCGGGCGGTGAACTGCAGGTCGTGGAGGGCGTGGTCGGTGACGCGGTCCGTGGTCCGTTCGCGCAGCTGGTCCAGCGGGCGGGAGAACACGAACCGCACCTGCAGCGTCTGCTCCAGCTCGCCGATCCACTCCTCGGCGTGGTCCAGCACCCGCTCGCACGGCCCGCAGCCCTCGGTGACGAACACCAGCAGCGCCGCGCGCTGCGCGGTGAGCTGGGTGAGGGTGATCAGGCGGCCGTCAGGTTGCTGCAGGACCGCCGCCGGGATCGGGGAGCGCTCGTAGTCCAGCAGCTCGTCCTCGTCCACGTCGGCCGCGGCAGTGGAGGCAGCGGTCGCGGCGTCGGCATCGGTCTCGGCGACACTGCCGCCGATCGTGGTGGCCGTCAGCGCAATCGCGATCAGCAGCGCGATCCCGAGACCGATCAGCCCCATCGGCGCCTGCACCAGGAGAGTGGTCATCGCGCCGCTCGCCGCCGCGACCACGGCCAGCAGGCCCAGCACGCTCAGGAGCACGTTCCGCACCAGCGTCGTGCGGGAGACGGTGGGGGAGGCGAGGGTGCCGAAGCAGGAGCAGTGCACCTGCTCCTCGAAGGTCAGCGCCCGCGCGATGATCACCAGATAGGTGAACATCAGAGCCGCCACGAGCCCCGTCAGCAGCACCTGCAGCGGCGGGGCCGGGATCCAGATCGCGAGCGCGAGCACGATCTCCGTCACCGGCAGCACCGAAGCGACCGAGGCGTGCATCGTCGGCAGCGGGAGGCGCAGCGAGCGCATCGCATCCTGGGTCCCCTCGCGCGCACCGAGCTTCGCGAGCCCGGAGATCAGCAGGGTGATCGACAGCAGGATCGGTGCCGACAGCAGCACAGCCATTCGGGGAGCCTCCTCGCGTCGGCCCGGCCTTCGGGACGGCGTCAGACCCCATTGTCGGGCATCGACGCCCGCCGGAACGGGGGCAGACCAGCCGTTCGCCCACGGCGCATCGCGACCCGTCGGCCCTACCCTGGAGCCATGTCGACTGCCGCGCACCAGGCCGCTCCCACCGCCCTCGACGCCGTCCGGCGAGGCGAGATCCTCGCCGACGTCGCCGCGCTGCGGGACTCCTTCGACGCCGGCACCACCCGGTCGCTCGAGGCGCGGATCGCGCAGCTCGACGCCCTCGCCGCCGGGCTCCGCGCCGAGGGTCCCCGCCTGCTGAAGGCCCTCGAGCTGGACCTCGGCAAGTCCCGCACCGAATCGCTGATCACCGAGCTGGGCGTCGTCACCCAGGAGATCGCGCACCTGCGGAAGAACCTCCGCGCCTGGCTGCGACCGGAGCGCTTCGGCCCAGGGCTGCTGCTCGCGCCCTCCAGCGGGCAGATCCGCCGCGAGCCTCTCGGGACCACGCTGATCATCTCCCCGTGGAACTACCCCGTGAACCTCGCGCTCGCCCCGCTGATCGGCGCGATCGCGGGTGGCAACACCGCGATCCTCAAGCCCAGCGAGGTCGCCCCCGCCACCTCCGCCGCGCTCGCGCACCTCGTGCGCACCCACCTCGACCCGGCCTGGGTGAGGGTCGTCGAGGGCGCGGTCGAGGAGACCACGCTCCTGCTCGAACAGCGCTACGACCTGATCTTCTACACAGGCAACGGCGCCGTCGGCCGGATCGTCGCCCGCGCCGCCGCCGAGCACCTCACCCCCACCGTGCTCGAGCTCGGCGGGAAGTCGCCGGTGTTCGTCGACGCGGCCACTGACCTCGCCACCACCGCCCGCCGCATCGTGTGGGGGAAGTTCACCAACGCCGGCCAGACCTGCGTCGCCCCCGATTACCTCATGGCCGAGCGCTCCACCCTCGACGCCCTCGTGCCCCATCTGAAGGACGCCGTCGCCTCGATGTACGGGCGCACTCCCCAGCGCAGCCGCGACTACGGACGCATGGTGAACCAGAAGCACTTCGACCGCGTGCTGGCCCTGATCGACGACGACAAGGCCGTCATCGGCGGCACCGCAGGAGCCGACCGCGCGAACCGCTACCTCCCGCCGACGATCCTCGACGGCGTGGACTGGGACGATCCCATGATGGGGGAGGAGATCTTCGGCCCCGTCCTCCCGCTGCTCGCCGTGGATGGGCCCGACGAGGCGATCACCCGCATCAACGGGGGCGAGAAGCCGCTGACCGCCTACGTGTTCAGCCCCCACCCCGAAGTCGAGGAGCGGTTCGCCGCCGAGACCTCCTCGGGCTCCCTCGCCCTCGGCCACACCCTCGCCCACCTCGGCTCCCAGACCATGCCCTTCGGCGGGGTGGGGGAGTCCGGCATGGGGAAGTACCACGGCCGCGCGAGCTTCGAGGTGTTCACGCATGCGAAGCCCGTCGTGAAGAAGCCGCTGCGCCCCGACACCCTCCGGCTGGTCACCCCGCCGTACCGCGGGGCGAAGCGCGCTCTGCTCGGGTGGCTGTTCCGCTGAGGTCGTTGCGGCGCGCTCCGCGCGAGATGTCGCATGAGCAACGTCCATGGTGGTGAGCCAGCAACAGGTTGATAGCCTCGAGACTCCAAACTTACTCGCGAGTGATGAAGGACTTGCGAGTCATTCGCGAGGAGCCCCGGTGGACACCACGACCCCTGCCAGCACCCGATACCCGAACCGGCGGGCGCTGATGAGGGGTGCCGTATGGGCGGCCCCCGCAGTCGCTGCTGGCATCGCCGCTCCCGCCTACGCGGCGTCGTTCGAGTGCGCGCCGCAGACAGCAGCGCAGATCCAGTCGAGCTTTGTCTTCAAGCCCGGGACGAACAACGCGGTCATCGAGAACTGGACGCAGACGAGGAGTGCGGGCGCCCCGCAGGTGAGGTTTGCGAGCAACGCCAACAATCTCGCCAACGCCGCGTTCCTGCAGGACGATCCGAGCACAGCGAGCGCTACCACCACGACACTCCTCAGTCCTGCTGTGTGCCTGGGGCCGGGAACGTACACCTTCGCCTTCGACTCGAGTCTCTATCACGCGAACGCTCGGAACGCGGAGTTGACCGCCAGCGTGCTGGACACTGCGACGTCCGCCGTGCTGGGCAACACCATCACGTTCAAAACGACCTCCGGGAACCAGACGCTGCGCACCGGCGACGTCGTCACGGCGCGAGTCGCGCAGCGGACCCAGATCCAGTTCCGCTATCGCTGGGTCGTGGACTCAGGCGGCATCACGGGCACGGCGCGGTACGGCGACGACATCGCCGTGACGGCGCCTCGGGTGGCCAAGACGGCCTGATCGACGGCGACCCTCGGTGGGCCGGCGCGCTCCTTCGGTGGCAGTTGACCAGCGGATATGGGCATTCCCGTCATACCCGCGCAAAGTGATCCGTGGCATGGGACACATCGTGCGCACAGTGCATCTGAGCCCTTGAGTGTCCGACGATCAAGAGCGTAGCTTGGCTACCGATAAGGACCTCCCGTGCTCCGACCGGGGTGTGGGCTGTGATCGCCCGGCGCGCCTTCGAGGGTGCCGCCGTCACCAGGAAGGCGCCCATGACCGGCTCCGAATCCACGCCCGCCCGCCGACACGTCCTCAAGGGCGCCGCCTGGGCGGCCCCGGTCGCGCTGGCGGCGACAGCCGCCCCCGCGATCGCCGCCTCCTTCGAGCGGACGTACACCGCGCCCCGCCCGGCGCTTACGAGCGCGCAGGCCAGCGACACGACGTGGACCGTCCCTACCGGCGTCACCCGGGTGCGGGTGCAGGTCGAAGGTGCCGGCGGTGGCGGCATCGACCAGTCCCAGGGCGGAGCAGGCGCACGCGTCTCCGGGGAGATCGCCGTGACACCTGGACAGCCGCTACGCCTGATCGTGGGGGCCGGGGGGTCTCGCCAACGGACCAGCGCCACCGCAATCGTCGGCGGTGGCGGATACGGAAAGGGCGGGGACAGTCCGGCCTTCCCCAGCACGGGGACGACCAATCGCAGCCGCGGCGGGTCCGGTGGTGGGGCGTCAGCGATCCTGCTCGGCAACACCCCGGTGATCGTTGCGGGCGGTGGTGGCGGTGGCGGCGGCTCCGCCACGAGCGGAGCGTTCACCGGGATGCAGGCCCGCGGTGGCAACGCACTCGCCAGCGGATCCGACGGGACCGCGACTGCCAACGACTCCACCACGAACGTCCTGGCTCGTGGAGGACGGGCAGGAACCAACGGCACGGCCGGCACCGGTGGCCCCGCCGGTACGGTGGCGGTCGCCAGCGGGACGACGGAGAATGCCAGGAACCTCGTCGTCGGGAACTCCGGGGGCGCAGGATTCAACGCCGCCGGTGGGAACGGAGTGCAGAGCGCGACGACGCTGAGCCTGCATGTCTCCGGATCGGGCGGCGGTGGCTACGGCGGCGGCGGCAGCGCAGGGAGTTCGTCGCTGCGAGTGACTCGCGTGCTGTCGGAACGGGCGGCCTCCCAGGGGGCCGGCGGTGGGGGCGGCGGAAGCTACCTGAGTCCTGCGGTCCTCGGCGGCACGATGGGCCTGGCCTCGAACGGCGCCAATGTGGAGGGTCAGCGCATCGCGGGCTCGATCACCATCACCTACTGAGCGCCGGGGTCCGAGCGTCGGCGACTGTGCGTCGCTCGTCGACCCCCATCGGCCGCGCGGACGACCCCACCGCGACGAAGGTCGTCGGATTCTCCTCCCCCCGTCCATGATCGGGCCTGACCAGCGCGATCGGTGATGCGCGGCGGGGCTAGCGGGTCTACCGTCGGACCATGGCCCGCACGGGTCGACCGACCCTTCCCCGTGAGCAGAACCGCTCGAGGAGTACCCCATGACCTATCCGCCCACCGCCGCGCAGGTGTCACCGACGCCCTCGGCCCCGCAGAAGCCGTCCCTGGTCAACGGCGCCACCACCCACGGCGTCCGCGGCCAGCGCCGGATCCGCCACCCCTGGGAGCTTCCGCTGCTGTGGGTGGGCGTGGCCGCGACGGTGCTCGGCTACCTCTCCTGGGGCGGCGCGATCGGCGGCACGATCTGGCTGTACTCCGAGCAGGGCGAGGACGCGGTCTCCAAGGCGTGGGAGTACGCCTCGATGCTCCCGCTGGTGATTCAGCTGGTGTTCCTGCTGCCGCTGCTGCCGTTTCTGATCTGGTGGGTGCGCGCGATCATGTACGCCCAGCTGCGCGCGACCTCCGTGCGGATGAGCCCCACCCAGTTCCCCGAGGGCTACCGGATGGTGGCCGAGGCCGCCGCCCAGTTCGGGATGCGCAACGTCCCGGACGCCTACGTGACCATGGGCAACGGCGTGATCAACGCCTTCGCCTCCGGCCACGGGTTCCGCCGCTTCGTGGTGGTGCACTCGGACCTGTTCGAGGTCGGCGGTCAGGGCCGTGACCGCGACGCGCTGAAGTTCGTGATCGGCCATGAGGTGGGCCACCTGGCCGCCGGCCACGTCTCCTACTTCCGCCTGCTGTTCACCAACCTGCTCTCCCTGGTCCCGCTCCTGGGCCCGGCCCTGTCCCGCTCTCAGGAGTACACCGCCGACAACTTCGGCTACAGCTTCGCGCCCGAGGGCTCCGCCGGTGTGATGGGGCTGCTCTCGGGCGGGAAGTACCTGGGCACCGAGGTTAACGTCCACGAGCTCGCCGACCGTGCCGCGACCGACCCGAGCTTCTTCGTGCACTGGGTCAACTGGGGCTCCTCCCACCCGATCACCACCTGGCGCGCCCACGCCCTGCGCGATCGCAGCAAGCCCGGCTCGCTGTGGTTCCGCCCATCGGGCGCGCTGTTCACCTCGCTCCTGCCCCCGGGCCACGTGTGGTCCTCCCGCTTCCCGAGCCCGGCCGATGCCCTCGCCCTGCTCGACCAGGCCGATCGCACCCGCCCCGCGGGCCTCGGCGAGCAGTTCGGCCGGTTCACGGGCGTCCCCTTCCCGGGCCGTCCTTCCCTACGGACGGTGCAGACCGCCGCGCCCCTGCTCAGCGAGCGCACCCGCTACGGGATCCCGGCCGGTCCCTATCGGGACGACGCCCGCGGCCTGCTCGAGGGCACGGGGGCGAGCCCCTTCGCCGAGTCGGCGCCGCGGCCGCCGACCGACTCCGGCCCCGACGACGGCGCCTCGCAGCAGTCCTGACCCACGCCTCACGGCCGGCCGGCTCACGCCGCTGTCCCGCCGGTCACCCCACCCTCCTCAGAAGTGCACTGAGTGCATAGAGTGAACGGGTGATCCCCGACTCCAGCGCGCTGACTCCTCCGGTGCGTCGCAAACCCCTGCTCGCCGTCCTCCTCGCCCCACTGTTCATGGCCCTGATCGCCGTGAGCGTCATCAACGTGGGCCTCACCGCCATCGGCGAGGGCCTGGAGGCGGACACCGGCGACCTGCAATGGGTGATCTCCGGCTACGCGCTCGCCTTCGGCATGCTGCTGGTCCCGGCCGGGAGGGCCGGCGACGCCACCGGGCGCCGACGGATGTTCGTGATCGGCGTCGGGATCTTCACCCTCGGCTCGCTGCTGTCGGGCATGGCGCCGAACGTCGAGATGCTCAACCTCGCACGCATCCTGCAGGGCATCGGCTCCGGACTGCTGAACCCGCAGACCGTCGCCCTCATCCAGCAGCACTTCCGCGGCCAGGACCGGGCGCGGGCCTTCGCGCTGCTGGCCACGACGGTCGCGGTGGCCACCGCGATCGGCCCGGTCGTCGGCGGCGCATTGATCCAGCTGCTGGGGCCGAACTGGGGTTGGAGGTGGATGTTCCTGATGAACGCCCCGATCGGCGTGATCGCGATCATCGGCGCTTTCAGGTACATCCCCGACGACAAGTCTCGGGGGAAGGGGCGCCCGGATCTCGACCCCGTCGGTGCGCTGCTGCTGTGCCTGGCGATCCTGGGGGTCATGCTGCCCTTCCTCGAGCGCGGCGGGCACGTGCTGGTGTGGATGTCCTTCCCGGCCGGCCTGCTGATGCTGGGCCTGTGGTGGGTGTGGGAGCGGCGCTACCGGCAGGCCGGCCGCAGCCCGATGGTGGACACCGCGATCTTCGCCAACAGAGCTTTCCGCAACGGCATCCTCATCGTCTCGGTGTACTTCCTGGGTGCCACCAGCGTGTGGATCATCGTGCCGCTGTACCTGCAGATGCATCTGGGCCACACCGCCTTCGAGGCCTCCCTGATGGGCGTGCCCTCCTCGATCGCCGCCGCGATCAGCTCACAGATCTCCGGCCGCTACGTGCTCACCTTCGGGCGGCGGATGGTGATCGTGGGCTTCGGCGTCGCCTTCGTGGGCCTGGCCGGCACCGCGCTGCTGACCGGCTTCGTGGAGAACGGAATGATCGCGTTCTGGTGGCTGGCCGCACCGCTGACGCTGATGGGCCTCAGCCAGGGGATGACCATCTCCCCGAACCAGACCCTCACCCTGAACTCCGTGGACCCGCGCTTCGGCGGCGTCGCCGGTGGCATCCTGCAGCTGGGCCAGCGCACCGGCGCCGCGATCGGCACCGCGATGATCCCCGGGATCATCTTCTCCCTCACCCTGGGCGGCACTTCCTGGCTCGAGGCGTTCACCATCGCGCTGGTGATTATCATGGCGCTCACCCTGGCCGCGATGGGTGTGAGCTTCGCCGACCGCGCCCGGGAGAAGGCGGGCAAGGGCGCGCTGTAGCAGGCCGCCGGAAGCGGCCCGCGGGGAGGATTGCATGGGGGTGCGAGGACGTAAGCGTGCGGTGGGGCGTGCGCTGCCGCTCGGCTGGGGCGATGGGGCGGCGATGGCTGGCCCGTCGGGTTCCGCCCTCCGAGTCCGGTCCCGCCGTACACGGCGGCTGCTCGCGATCGGCTGCGTGCTCGCGCTGGTGGTCGCCCTGTTCGTCGGCCTGCCGCGGCTGCTCAGCAGCACCGCAGGGCCGGAGCGGGTGATCAGCGAATTCCTCCAGGCCGTGGTCGACGGCGACCTGGAGACCGTGCTTGCACAGACGGAGGATGCCCCGGACGCCAGCGCCGCAGCACTCACCGCGCAGGTCCTCGGCGAGGCCCGCGACCGCCTCGAGTCGTTCGAGATCCAGCAGGTCGAGGTCGCGGCCGACACCGCGACCGTCACCGCCTCGCTCCACACCCCAGCGGCCCGCAGCGAGGTCACCTTCACCCTGACCGCCACCGACGCCGGCCCCTTCTCGCCTCTGGCCTGGGAGCTGGCGCCGGTGGCACTTCCCGAGTTCGTGATCGACGTGCCGTTCGGGGCACAGGAGGTCGGGATCAACGGCGTCTCCTTCCCAGTCGCCGAGCTCGGCCTCACCGGCGTTCCGTACGAGTCACGGATCACGGTGCAGCTCCTGCCCGGGACCTACGAGATCTCCCTGCCCGAGTCGCGGCGCTGGCTGGAGGCAGAGCCGATCGCCCTCGAGGCCCCACCCGCCTTCCGGACCTGGCGCAAGCCCGTCCACGGCCTGCAGCACACCCTCGCCGAGGACGGGCTGCAGGAGGTGCAGCACCAGATCGACGCGGCGCTCGAGGAGTGCGCGACCGACACCTCGTCGGCGCCCGAGGGCTGTCCGTTCGCGGTGCCCGATCCCTCGAAGCCCGCTGCGCCAGAGCCCGCAGCCTCGGAGCCCGATGGTCCGGAAGGACCCTCCACGAACACCGCCTCGCAGGGCACCTGGACCCTCACGGACCCGCCCCGCGTCGAGGTGCACCCGGGGGACTCCTTCTTATGGATGGTGCACGGGGAGGGGACGGCCCAGTTCACTCCGGATGATCTGTCGGCCGAGGATCCAGCGACCGACCGGGGTGTGCAGGATGAGGCCGGGGCGGCGGCTGCGATCACGGTGCCCTTCGAGGTCGATGGCACGGTCACCATCGACGGTGACGGAGAGCTCGCCGTGGCCCTGCGCAGCACGGCCTCGTTCAGCTACGCCTACTGCGTCGACGAGGAGACCGGTCACTTCGACGGGGTCGTCGTCATCGACGATGCCGAGGTCACCTCCAGCTCCTGGGACGCCTGCGGTTGAGCCTCATCGAGCTGACCCGGCTTGGCCCGCACTGACCCGATGCGCCCGTACTGATCCGATGTGCCCGGTGCGCTCGGGAGGCCTTCGCGGTACTCTTCCTCCACGCGAGAGATTGGCCTCGGAGCGCGATGTGATCCCGGAGCGGAAGCAGACGCCCGGCCGGATCATCCGTACGGGATGGCCCGTTGCCGGCAGCATCGATGCGGCCGCTTCACAGACCACCCCGCCCCGCCCGGGGAGCGCCGATGAGCGGCTCGGTGCGGAGATCTCGCTCCGCCACCAGGGCAGTGTGCCGCGCCGCCGGAGGATCCGCACGAGGTCCCGGCTGCGCACCACGATCGCGACGATCACCGTGATCGGGCTCCTCCCCATCGCCCTGCCCTGGCTGCTGCTGCGACTTGAGGGCCCCGACGACGTCACACGGGAGTACCTCGACGCCGTGATCTCCGGTGACATGGAGACGGTGCGCCGCCACGTGCGCCCGGTGGAGGGGACCCTCGATATCGCGATCAGCGCCGCGGTCCACCGGGCCACCGCGGGCGGCATCGCCGGCTATGTGATCGACCGGGTCGACCTCCACGGCACCTCGGCCGAGGTCACCGCCACCCTCCGCAACCGCCGCGAGGAGCACCGCACCGTGCTGGCTCTGCACGCGACCAGCGCGGGGCCCTTCTCCCCGGTCACCTGGGAGCTGGAGCCCATCCACCTGCCGATCCTGACCGTCAGCCCGCTGACCGGGACCGATTCCCTCCTGCTGAACGGCCAGCAGTTCGAGATCCCCGAGGTGCTGTTCAGCGAGCGCGGCGCGAACCGGATCGGCGTGGTCCTGCATGTCCTGCCCGGCAGCTACGCGATCGAGCTGCCCCCGCCGCAGCCGCCCCTGACCTCCCGTCCCCGCGTGATCTATGTGCCGCCCGTCCTCGGCCAGTGGCAGACCGGCATGATCGACATCGACTACGGGCTCAGCCTGCCCGCCGAGGCGCGTGAGATCTGTGATCCGCAGCGAGATCGCGCAGTGCACCGAGAGCACCTCCCCGCGGCCGGCGGGATGCCCGATCGCGGTGGACCTGCCGGAGGGGACGGTCGGCTCCTGGAGCGTGACCCGGCAGCCCGAGATCGACTATGTGAACATGCTGGGGGACAGCTTCAAGTTCCGCGGTGAGCACCTGGTCGCGGAGTTCACCGTCAGCACGCCCGCCGACCGCTCTGCGCCGCCGCCGACGGTCCGGGCAGCACCGGCCTCCTCACCATCGTCCTCACCGCCCGCCACGCCGTCCACGCCGTCCACTTCACTGCTTCCGTCAGCGCCGTCCCTGGCCGTGCCGGCCGTCGCCCCGGACGGCGGCGCGGCGACGCCGTCGGAGCCGATGCCGGGTTCGGTCCACGCCACCTCCGCGCTCTTCGGCGCGAGCATCCGCCGAGTGGACGGCGGATATGAGCTCTCGGCCTGGAGCTACGCCGGGAACCGACCTCTGCCCCGGTGAAGTCTCCGGGAACCCTCGATGAACGGGCCGAGTATCCTGGGACATTCTGCTGCGCGATCGAGGACCGCTCGCCGGCAGTGCCCATCCCGCTGTCGGCCGGAGCCGTCCGACAGCCAGAGCCGGGAGCACCGTGAAAGAGTCGAAATCTGCCCCCACCGGGCGGACCCTCCCGCTGGGCTGGACCCGGCCCGAGGGGGAGCCGGCCGCGCTGCGCGGGCCTGGCACCGGCGAGATTCCCGCCACCGGGACCGGCGGTGGCACAGGACGTGTCAGCGCCGCCGATCCTGGCTCCGGTAGGCGAACGCGCCGCCGCGGAGTCGCGCTCGCCGGTGCGATCTGCGCGGTGCTCGTCCTCGTGCTGGTGCTGCCGCGGCTGCTGATCGGTGGTGCCTCGCCGGAGGATCCGGTGAGGGCATTTCTCGATGCGCTCGTGGCCGGCGATGTCGCGACCGTGCGCGAGCACCTCGCGGACTCCGCGGAGACGAGCGATATCGCCCTCACGGAGGAGGTGCTGCGTGCCGCGACCGACAGGATCACCTCCTACACGATCGATGCCGTCGAGACCGGCGGTGGGCAGGCCACGGTCACCGCGTCGCTGAGCTCGGGGACGAGTGTCGAGCAGGCCAGCTTCACCGTGCGCTCCCAGGCCACCAGCTCCTTCGCCCCGGCGACGTGGGAGCTCGTACCGGTGGTGGCGACGGAGTTCGTGGTTACCGTGCCGGAGGGGGTCCGGGAGCTGCTGATCAACGCGGTCCCGATCCCGCTGTCGGGGCAGCCGAGCCGGGAGGGCATGTACGGCCAGCAGCTCCTGATCCTGCGCCTGCTGCCGGGCAGCTACGAACTGGGGCTGCCCGCACGCAGCGAGCGCCTGTTCCCGGTCGTCGAGAAGGTCTCCATCCCGATGCAGAGGGAGCAGCTGCGCCGAGCCGGGGCGGTGCTGGGCTATGAGCTCTCCACGCAGGGCTTCGAGGAGGTCACCGCACAGGTCGAGGCGACCCTCGAGAAATGCGCGGCCGCCACGGTGGCGGCCCCGCCGGAGTGCCCCTTCTTCGCCTTCACCGACGACCGCCCCGATGGACCCGTCGGGAGCGCTGGGGTCATGGATGCCGAGGAGCCCTCCGCAGTGCCGGGGACCTGGCAGGTCACCTCTCCGTCGAGCTACCAGATCGATCGCTGGATCAGCGCGTCCTGGAACATCACGAGCGACACCGGGTACGCGGTGTTCACCTCCGCGCCGGGCGCCGACGGCAGCGCGGGGACGTCGCAGATCGTTCCCTTCGTCATCGACGGGATCGTCGTGCTCGATCCCTCGGGGGAGCTGCACATCGCGCTGTCCCAGGGCCTCCTCCTGAACATCGTCACCTGCATCGACGTGGACGACGGGAGTCGCGAGACCGTCACGTGGCCCCTCGAGGGGGAGTCGGTCGCGGTCTGCCAGGACGGAGAGTGACCGGGCGGCCAGGGCTCAGCGGGAGTGCTGTGCTCTGCGTCCCGGCCATCGCAGCCGCTCCAGCGGCAGGAACGCCGCCCAGCAGATCGCGGTGGGCAGGAAGTGGATCCCCAGCAGCGCCAGCGTGGACAGGTGGAAGCCCAGGTAGAGCGCGACGGCGAGGTAGAGGGCCTTCCCGCGCAGGAACAGCACCACCGGGGAGAGCGCCTCCAGGGCGAGCCCGGCCCACTGGGCGGGAACGAACACCCACGGCGTGAACTCCACCAGCCAGTGCGCGAGTCCGCTGCCGCGGCGGATCGAGGCCCAGGTGAGGATCGCGCTGTTGCCCCAGTTCGCGAGCGAGCCCGAGTACAGGATCTTGGGGACCACGGAGAAGAAGTAGGTGGCGATCACCGCGAGCTGGATCGCGCGCAGCGCCCAGCCGGCGGCTTCGCTGGCGCCGCCGCTCGCCGGATCGCCCCCCGCGGGCAGCGCGCCGCCGCTCTCCGGGCCGGTGCGGGAGGCACCCCGGACCGTCGGCAGCACCGCCACCGCCACCATCAGCGCCATGTGGTCGTGGGCGACGTAGCCGTAGGAGTTGCTGTAGAGCATCCACAGCCAGAACGCGAGCGCGACCACCGTGCCGGACAGCCGTGGCCGCCAGCCCGCGATCGCCGCCGCGCACCCGGCGAGGATCAGCACCAGCAGGGTCCACGCCAGCGGCGCGGTGACGGGCGGCAGGTGCAGCAGGCGCGCGAGCGCGAGCGGCGTATAGAACCCGGCGTTGTTCGCGTGGGCGAGGACATCGCGCGAGAAGGTCAGCACATCCAGCACCACGAAGGCGTAGAGGATCACCCGCAGCACCCGGATCCGGGCCAGGGGCAGGGCCGGGAACAGGATCGACCGCAACCGGGGCCGGGTGCCCCCCGAGGGTCGGGAGG
>NZ_JBQDLF010000055.1:0-21484 GCF_052095815.1 Brachybacterium sp.
GCGAACAGGGAGATCAAACGTCCGCCCACAGGGAGATCCCGATGTCCCTTGACACCAGGGTCGGCGTGTGGAGCTCAGGCATCCGAGACCCCAGCGCCCAGGCCCCCTGGTCGTCGGTGACCAGGAGCAGCACATTGGGTCTCCGTTGACTCTGGCGTGGACCTGTTGCCATACCTTCCCCCTCAGAACATCCCGGTGACCTGCTCGCACCGCGGCCGTCTCCCCAGGGCCCGACCTGTCATAGTTCGGGACCCGCCGCCCTGTTAACCTATCGTGATCCTGTAACCGCTTTCCACACGGGGTTGAAGGCACCGCCCCCTCACCCTCGGTGTCGCCCAGGAGGGCCCATGATCCGCCCCGGACTCTGCTCCGTCACCTTCCGAGACCTCGACGTCGAGACCGTCGTCGGCCATGCCCGGGCCGCCGGGCTCGAGAGCATCGAATGGGCCGGCGATGCCCACGTCCCACCCGGCGACGCCGCTGCAGCCCGGCGCGCACGGGAGCTCACCGAGCAGGCAGGGCTCGCCGTCGCCTCCTACGGCTCCTACCTGCGCTTCGAAGGATCCGATGACGAGGCCCGCGCAGAGGGCGACGCGGTGATCATCGCCGCCCGGGAGCTCGGCGCTCCCCGGATCCGGGTCTGGGCGGGTCGCACCGGCTCCGCCGACGTCCCCGCCGAGGGGCGGGCCCTGATCACCCGTCGCATCCAACAGTTCGCCGACCGCGCGGCGGAGCACGGCATCGACGTCGGCCTCGAATTCCACGGGCGCACGCTGACCGACGAGATCGGCTCGACCCTGCGTCTGCTCGAGGAGATCGATCGCGCCACCGTGCTCTCGTACTGGCAGCCCCACCAGGGGATGGCCACCCCGGAGGCGCTCGAGACGCTCCGCGAGGTGCTCCCTCGCACCTCCACGATCCACGTGTTCTCGTGGTGGCCCACGAATGAGCGCCTGCCGCTCTCCCAGCGCGCCGAGCTGTGGCGGGACGCGTTCGCGATCCTCGCTGCGGAGGGCTCCGACCGCGATGCGCTGCTCGAATTCGTCCCAGCGGATGATCCCTCCCTGCTGCGCCGTGAGGCGGACTCCCTGCGCCATCTGATCGAGGCCGGAGAGGCGGCCGCACGATGAGGGCGCTGCTGGCGATGCCCGTGAGCCTGCCGCAGCGGATGTTCGACGCCGCCCAGCTGGCGCGGCTGCGCGAGTTGGCCGAGATCGACACCGCGCGCGCCGTCCCCGACCTCGCCGACGCCCCCGATGCGGTGCTGGCGGAGGTGGAGGTGCTGATCACCGGCTGGGGCTCGCGCCCCGTCGACGCCGCGGCCCTCGCCCGCCTGCCGCGACTGCGGGCGATCGTCCACACCGCCGGGACGGTGCGTCATGTCGTCACCGATGCCGTCTGGGAGAGAGGCGATGTGGTGGTCACCTCGGCGACCGAGGTGAATGCGGTGCCGGTCGCGGAGTTCACCCTTGCCCAGATCCTGCTGGCGGGGAAGCGTTCCCTCGCTCAGGAGCACCGCTACCGGGGCGATCGTGCGCCACGCCCGGCGGCCCGTTCTGCCTCCGAGATCGGCAACTACGGCGCCGTCGTCGGCCTCATCGGCGCCTCGCGCATCGGCGTGCTGGTGGCTGAACACCTGCGACCTTTCGACCTCGAGGTGCTCATCACCGACCCCTTCGTCGATGCCGCGACCATCTCCGCGCTCGGCGCGACAAAGGTGGAGCCGGAGGAGCTGTACTCCCGCAGCGATGTGGTGAGCCTCCATGCCCCGGATGTCCCCTCCACCCAGGGCATGGTCAGCCGCGAGCTGCTCGCGCTGATGCGGGACGGCGCCACCTTCCTCAACACCGCACGGCCCGCGCTGGTGGATCTGGACGCGCTGCGCGACGAGGTGGTCTCCGGGCGCCTCGCCGCGGTACTCGACGTGCACGACGACCTCGCCGATAACGACCCGCTCTGGGACGCCCCGCTGGCTGCGATCACGCCCCACATCGCCGGCTCGCAGGGCAATGAGCTGCGCCGGATGGGCGAGGCGGCACTCGAGGAGATCCGGCGTCTCGGCGCCGGGGAGCCACCGCGATATCCAGTCGACGCCTCCCGCCGGGATGTCTCCGCCTGACAGCTCCGTCTGGCACCACCCGGGGAATCTCACCATCACCATCCACAGCTGCAGACCATCGGGCGGTGTGTGGCGTCGTTATGCTTGTCCGATTCGGGGACAGCGTTTCCCAGTCCCCCTCCAGCCCATGACAGACCCTCAGCAGAAGGAGTCCAGATGCCCGCCGTGCGCCTCAGCGACGTCGCCCAGGACGCCGGGGTCTCCCTGGCCACCGCCTCTCGTGTGCTCAACGGCTCCACCCGCGTGCCGGGGAAGGCCGTCGCCGACAAGGTGAAGGCCTCCGCCGAGAAGCTCGGCTATGTCGCCAACGCCCAGGCGCAGGCGCTCGCCCGCTCCCGCTCGGGCCTGATCGGTCTGGTGGTGCACGACATCGCCGACCCCTACTTCTCGACCATCGCGCGCGAGGTCCAGCAGCAGGTGTTCGCCTCCCAGTCGCAGGTGCTGCTCACCCAGACCGACCGTGAGATCGACACCGAGATCCGGGCGCTGCGCTCCCTGCTCGCCCAGCAGGTCGATGCGCTGGTGCTGGTGGGCTCGCACCGCTACGGCACCGAGTCCGACGCCGCCATCGGCAATCTGCTCCAGGGCTTCGAGCGCAACGGCGGCAAGGTGGTGGGCCTGGGCCAGTCGCTGGGCGTGGGCCGCACCATCGTGACGGACAACGCCGCAGCGTCCCATGAGCTGGCCACTGCCCTGGTCGTCGAGGGACATCGACGGTTCGCGGTGGTCGAGGGCATCGCCGGGATCCCGTCGGCCGGGGACCGTACCGGCGGCTTCGTCGCCGCGCTCACCGAGGCCGGCATCGAGCCGGAGCTCAGCACCGCTGCGGACCTCACCCGCGACGGCGGCTATCAGCTCGCCGAACGGATCCACGACCACCTGCTCTCCTCGCCCGGCCCCGCGGACTCGCCGCTGTGCGTCTTCGCCCCGGCGGACGTCATGGCCCTCGGCGCGCTCGGCGAGCTGCGCCGCCGCGGCGTGGACGTGCCCGGGCAGGTCGCGGTCGCCGGCTTCGGCGGAGTCCCCGGGGCGGCCGACGCCAACCCGATCCTCACCACCATCGCGCTGCCGCTGGCCGAGATGGCGCGGCAGGCCGTGGAGTGGGCGCTCGAGCCGGCAGCGGCGAAGGACGCCCCTCCCGCGGACCACCCCCACGAGGTGCGTGTGCGCGGCGACGTGCTGCTGTGCGAGTCCACGGCGCTGGGTGCTGTCGCCGGCTGAGCGGCCGACCGCGTCCCGGTGACGAGACGACGAAGCTCGCCCTCGAAGCAGGTCGTGCGGTCTGTGCGCACCTGTTCAGGCCTGACGTGCTGCGCACCGCACCTCCGTGAGCATGCGCGGGAAAGGCGGGCGGGAGCCGCGGCGCATCAGGACGTGCGCAGCGCGGGCTTGATCGACCAACGCGTGTTGGCCCACACCACGTAGAGGACCAGCGAGGACGCCAGCACCCAGCACAGGATCGGCTGCCAGATCAGCCCGAGCAGCCCGATCCCCAGGACCAGCAGGCTGAGCAGCGTGAGCGGGAAGCTCCGCAGCATGGCGTAGCCCGCCGTACGGGCGAGCACCAGGGGCCCGGCGTCCGCTCTGTCGCTGACCAGTGCGCAGACCCCGAAGGCCATCATCAGGCTGAGCAGCGCCGCGATCAGCAGTGCGGGCGCGGCCATCAGCCCCCAGCTCTGCCCGAGCACCCATTGCGCATCGACCACCAGTACCAAAGTCGCCGCCATCGGCAGGGCCGTGGAGCGCAGCACCTTCGGTGCCGTGGTGCGCAGCACCCGCAGCATCGGGCGCAGCATCTCCTGTTCGGAGCAGCCGTCCCACCAGGAGTGCGGGACGCCCTGCGCCTCGCCGCCGGGCCCGTCGCCCGGCCCCTGGCTGACGTGGAACACCGGAGCGTCCCGGAAAACGCAGAAGCCGACGGTGATGATCGGCATCGCCAGATACAGCGCCAGGATCAGCGCCGGCGTCGCGGAGAGCGGGTTCGCTGCCAGCACGCAGAGCAGCACCAGGGGCAGCGCCCCGAGCATCAGCGCCGCGTTCAGCCGCAGCGCCCCGAACAGGAATCCCGCGATCATCGACCAGGTCTGTGCCGCATGATTGCTGGCCGGCGGTGCGTCGGGCCGCCTGGAGCCAGAGCGTCGCTGCATCGTGCGGATGCCGCTCACCCCTTGAGCCCGGAGGTCGCGATGCCCTGCACGAAGTGCTTCTGGCCGATCGCGAAGACGATCGCAATGGGCAGCACGGACAGCACGGAGCCGGTCATGATCGCGGCGTAGTCCGCGTTGTACTGGCCGATGAAGGTCTTCAGGCCGAGCTGGATCGTCCACAGGTCGGGGCTGCGCAGGTAGATCAGCGGGCCCATGTAGTCGTTCCAGGTGTTGGTGAAGGTGATGATCGCGAGCGCCGCGATCGACGGCACGGACAGCGGCAGCATGATCCGCCAGTAGATCCCGAACTCGGAGACCCCGTCGATCCGGGCTGATTCAGAGAGCTCCTCCGGGATCGTGTCGTAGAACTGCTTCATCAGGAACACTCCGAAGGCGCCGAAGGCCTGCAGCAGGATGATCGAAAGGCGGGTGTCGGAGAGTCCCATCGCGGACAGCATCTTGAACTGCGGGATCATGTACGCCTGCCACGGCACAGCGATCGTGCCGATGTAGACCAGGAAGAGGATGTCGCGGCCCGGGAAGCGGATCCTGCTGAAGCCGTAGGCGGCGAACGATCCGGTCACCACCTGCAGAGTCATCACAGCCACCGACAAGATGATGGTGTTCATCAGCCAGGTCGACATGTCCGCCTTGGTCCAGATGTCGAGGTAGTTGTGCCACTGCCACTCCTCGGGGAACCAGGTGATCGGGGCGGTGAACACCTCGTTGTTGCGTTTGAGGGAGGACAGCACCATCCAGGCGAACGGGAGCAGGACCAGCACCGAGGCGAGGCCGAGCATCACGTAGCGCAGCAGCCGCGCGAACCGGCGCAGCGGGCGGTCGGGCTTGGTGCGGAGCGGGGCCCGGTCGGCAGCTGAGGTGCCGGCGGAGGTGGGCGCCGGGGCGTCGATCGTGCTCATGGCTCACCGCTCCTTTCTGCGGTTGTAGATGAACTGGGTGATGGTCACGACCATGCACAGTCCGAAGAGGACGAGAGACACCGCCGAGGCATAGCCGAAGTCGTTCCGCTCGAAGCCCATGCGGTAGATGTACTGCGAGAGCACGAGCGTCGAGGTTCCCGGGCCGCCGTTGGTCATCACGAGGATCAGGTCGAGCACCTTGAAGCTGCCGATGGTGAGCATCACCGTGACGAAGAAGGTCGTCGGTCTCAGGCTCGGGATGGTGACGTTCCACAGGCGCTGGAGCCAGTTGGCGCCGTCCATCTTCGCTGCCTCGTGCAGCTCCGGCGGGACCGCCTGGAGCCCGGCCAGGAACAGCAGCATGTAGTAGCCGGTCTCGCGCCAGATGCTCACGACGATCACCGCCGGCATCGCCCAGGTGCTCGAGGTGAACCAGTCCGGAGGGTTCTCCAGGCCGATGAACCGCAGGAACTGGTTGATCGGCCCGAACTCCGGGGAGAACAGCATGTTCCAGACCTGCGCCACCGCGACGATCGAGGTGAAGTAGGGGAAGAAGGCGGCAGATCGGAAGAACGCGCGGCCACGCAGCTTCTGGTTGAGCAGCATCGCGAGCCCGAGCGAGAGCACGAGCGTGACCGGGATGTGCACGCCGGCGTAGTACAGCGTGTTCAGCAGCGCCGTCCAGAAGGTCTTGTCGCCGATCAACCGCCGGGCGTTGTCCAGGCCCGTGAACTGCGGCGACCCGAAGGCGGTCCACTTCGTGAAGGCGATGTAGAACAGCGCGAGCACGGGCCCCAGGGTGAGCAGCCCGAAGCCGAGGAAGTTGGGCAGGATGAAGGTCCAGCCCGAGAGGGTCCGGCGGCGTCGAATCGCGCTCTGGCGTCGGCGCTGCCCGTGGCGCTGGCCGGGTGGATCCCTCCGGTCAGCGGCAGGATCTGCGGTCAGCGTGGACATGTGTTCACCTCCCGCGGGGCGAGTCCTGCGCGCGTCGTGTCCGCCATCAGCCGACCAGGCCCTCGTTCGCGAGCTGCTCCTCGACCGCGGTCAGCGCCTCATCGACCGGCGTGGAGCCGGTGAGGATCTCCGAGTGGGTGTCCTCGAGGATGGTCTGGATGTCGTTGGTGAACTCGCCGACGGGGTTCTCGGGCCGGGTGTCGTTGTTCTGGAAGGCCGCCTTGGATCCTTCATCCTCCGGCATGCCCTCGAGGCCGAAGATCGTCTCGACCACGGCGTCGGAGAAGTACGAGGGGGTGATGCCGATTCCGGCAAGAGCCTGGGAGCATTCCTCCGAGACCACGTATTCGAGGAACGACTGGGCGGCCTCGAGCTTCTCCCCGGTCAGGGCGGCGTTGATCGCGAGGGAGGTGGGGTCGCCGAAGGTGACCGGGTTCTCCACCGTCGAGGAGTCGAGCTGCGGTACCGGTGCCAGTCCCCAGTCGAAGACGTCCGCGTCCCCGCTCTCGCGCTGGGCCAGCAGGGTGGCGATGTACCAGGAGCCCATCAGCGTCATCGCCGCCTTCTGGGTGCCGAACTGCGCCTGGTACGCGAGGGACTGGGACTGCGCGGTCGAGAAGGTCTCGGTGGAGCCTGCGTCCTGCATCGCCAGCGCGCGCTCGTAGTACGGCGCGAAGAAGCCGAGATCCCCGGAGCTGAGCTCCGCGCCCTCCGTCTGCGCGAGAGCGAATCCCTGCACGACGGACTTCCAGGTGTGGTGGTAGGTGCCCTTGGCGGGGGTGTCGGTACCCGCCAGACCCTCGGTCAGCTGCTGTGCGGCCTCGGCGTAGTCATCCCAGGTCCAGGTGCCGTCGGGGTGGGAGACGCCGGCCGCGTCGAACAGCTCCTTGTTGTAGTAGATCACCCAGGAGTCCTGCCGGTACGGCAGGGCGAAGACACCGTCGTCGACGGTGAGGTGCTCGAGGTTGATGTTCCCGTCCCCGGACAGGGACTCGGCGAGGGAGGAGACGTCGGCGAGAGCGCCGTTGCTCATGAGGTAGTGGTACGGCTGGAGGTTCTTGACCGGGAACACGTCGGGCGCGGACTCTGCGGACAGGTCGGTGGTCAGCTGGGTCTCGTAGTCGTCGGCGCTGTATTCCTTGATCACCACGACGACATCGCTGTTGACCGCCTCGAATCCTTCCTTGAGAACGGTGAACTCCGGGGTGGAGTCGATCGACCAGCCGGCCATCGTCAGCTCGATCTTGCCGTCCGCATTGCGGGCGTCGCCGCCTCCCCCTCCACAGGCGCTGAGCGCTGCGACAGGGGCGGCGACCGCGGCTGCGGCGAGCAGGGAACGGCGAGTAGGGGTGAACGTCATCGGTCTGTCCTTCCAGTGATGCCCGGGGCACCGGCTCCAACGGTGAAGTCTCCGCCTCGGGCGTGCAGGGATCGAAGGTGCTGCGGCACCGCCTCCGGCACCGCCGACCTCGGCGGGGCGCAGCGACTCTCGATCCATCAGAGCCCGCGGTGCGATCTGGCCCAGAGTCAACAGGATCACTTCTGTGCTGTCAAGCGCTTTCCTTATTCCTTATGATCCATTATGTTCTTTTATGATCACCACACCGCCGGTGTGGCACCGTGGCCCCCACAGGCGCCGAAGGAGGACTGAACCGATGAGCACTGCACTCCCGGACAGCAGACGGTTCGCGATCCTCGAGCGGGTCGCCCGCGACGGAGAGGTGCGGGTCACCACCCTCGCCGAGGACCTCGGGGTCTCCCCGATCACCGTGCGGCGTGACCTGGCCCGGCTCGCGCAGGAACAGCTCATCGAGCAGGTCCACGGTGGAGCCCGGCGCACCGCCGGGACCCCGGCGAGCCCACTCGGTGACGCCGCTGGACCCGCTGAATATGCCACCCAGGCCACCCTCGCGATCGTCGCCCCGTCCCTGCAGTACTACTGGCCCACGATCGTCAGCGGTGCCCGTCACGCCGCCTCGGAGCATGGGGCCAGGCTGCTGGTCCAGGCATCGTCCGCCAGCGCAGAGGACAACCTGGCGGTGCTCGACCAGCTCACCGCGGATCCCAGCATCGATGCCCTGATCCTCGCCCCTGACCTGCGCTCCGGTGCGGCCAGCGAGCGACTCCTCGAACGCCTGCAGGGCGTCCAGCTCCCGGTGGTCCTCGCCGAACGGAGCATGCACGCCTTCAGCGTGCACGGGCGCAGCTTCGACTCCGTGCGCACGGATCACGCCAGCGGTGCCGCCATGGCGCTCCGCCACCTCCGGGAGCTCGGGCACGAGCGCGTGACGATGCTGTGCGACCCCTTCAGCCCGACCCGGCCCCTCCTCGAGCAGGGGTTCGAGCGCGCCTCGACCGAGCTCGGATTCGATGCACGGCACACCCACACCGGCACCATCGACACCCACGGGAACTCCCCGTTCGAGGCGATTGATGCGTTCCTGGACCGGTGCCGGGAACAGGGGACGACGGCCGCACTGATCCATTCCGACGAAGCCGCCCTGCTCGTGCTCCAGCATGCTCAGCGGCGCGGCTGGTCGGTGCCCCACGACCTCTCGATCGTCTCGTATGACGACGAGCTCTCCGAGCTGGCGCATCCTCCGCTGACGGCGGTGGCCCCTCCCAAACAGGCCCTCGGTGAGCGCGCGGTGCTGCTCGCACTGGGTCGGCTGCGCCAGCCCGACTGTCCGATCGAACGGGTCGAGCTCCTCCCCTCCCTGCGCACCCGATCCTCGACCGCGGCCCCGAGACCGGCGATCGGTCGCTGACGCCTCACGTCACGGACGTCTCACCTCACTGACGTCGCACCTCACTGAGGCGGACCGTCACCGCGGCGCATCGCTCCCGGCGGAGCGCACCGTGACCGTCGCCGTCCCGGCATCAGCAACGGTCAGGCGCAGGCGGTGCACCGCTGCTCCCCAGGAGGCGGCGAGCAACGGGTCCCCGATCTCCCGGCGCTCGAGCGTCCCGCTGCCGAGCGCGGGGGCCCAACGGATCTCGGCGAGCGCCCCGGACGGAGCACGCACCAGCAGCAGGCCGGGGCGGTGGTCGATCGGGTCGCCGGCGATCACGTGGTTCAGCACCACGTCAGGAACGGCAGGGACGGCAGGGGCGTCCGGGGCGGACGCGCGCTCGGCGGGGCCGACGGGATCCAGGAGCCAGGTGTCCTCGATCCGCACCACGGCACCTGCCACGGCGCCCGGCTCGGCGCCCGGCCCGGCCCCTCGGTCCAGGGAGATGCTCCGGCGGTAGGAGCGCAGCCCGGCCTCCACCGGATACGCCGCCGCGAGCTCGAGCTCGAGCGTCGAGGTCGCCCCGCGATTCTGGTCGTCGGGAGTCGAGGAGCCCGACGCTGAGGAGCCCGTCCCCGACAGGCCCTGCGCCGATCGGCTCAGTCGTGCGGTCACCTCGCGGGCGCGGTACTCGGGGCCGACGCCCTGCTGGTGCCCCCGGATCTCGGGCAGGTTGTGCCAGGAGCTGGTCATGGTCCAGATCTCATAGCGGCGATCGGTGAAGGTCAGCGCGGTGTAGGTGGGCTGGCCGAGGTCGATCAGCACCGGGGCGCCATCGAGAGCGACCAGGTAGGAGCCCACGTCGAGGTGGTTGTGGGCCTCGTCGTTGTGACCGCCCTTGGCGGCGAGCGCGAGCCCGGAGGGATCACCCTCGCGTTCCCGCGCCACCAGCAGCTGGACCTCTGGCAGCCAGGTCCGGGCAGGGTACGGCGGTCGAGCTCCGGCGCTGTCGGCAGCCGCCCAGTGCTTGTCGCCGAGGGCGGTCAGCACCCGCCCGAGGCCGAGCTGGGGCTGCACCCGCGGGATCGGACGGTCGCCGCGATGGGCGAGGGCCTGGGCGACCACGTCGTCCGCGCCGAGGTGTCGGCCCCAGCGGTGCAGCACGTCCCAGGGCAGCTCGTCGGCGGGAGGCCGGGCCGGGCCGTCGGCGACGTTGACGAACCAGCCCCCACCGAGGTCCATGCCCTGCGGATAGCGCAGCAACCGGGCGATGACGTCGATTCCTGTCACCGCGTCCCGGCTCAGGGTGCCTCCGGAGGCGGTGATCAGCAGGTCGATGGCTTCCAGCAGCCGCGAGGCGCCGTTCCAGAAGTAGGAGAACCCCTCATCGATCCCCCCGTCGGCCGGGAAGGAGGCGAGGTAGCGGTCCAGCTGAGCGATCGAGAGGGCGAGGACGGCATCGCGGGTCCCGCGGTCCGACTCCTCCTCGAGCAGGAAGAGGGCAGCGGTGAGCAGATGCTGATGGATCCACCCGGTCCAGTTGTGCGCCGCCCCATGCAGCCAATGCCAGTCGCGACGCGCCAGGTAGGGGTCGAACACGCGCCGCCGCGCCTCCCATCGCAGCCGCTGCCGCAGCCCCGGCACGCGCTCGTCGAGCTCCTCCCCCAGGGCAAGATCCGCCCAGGCGATCACCTGGAGGGTCTGTGCCGCGCCCAGATCAACGATCGGCGCCTCCGGATCCGGGACCACCCATCCCCGCAGGTCATGCGCCTGTTCGTGGGCGACCCAGCACCAGGTCGAGAGCTCGCACAGCAGCATCAGCCCGTCGGCCGCCCGGTCGACCCAGCGGGCCTCCCCCGTGGCGAGGGCGGCGAGCACGGCCTCCCCGGTCATGATGCCGAGCCGGCGCACCTCGTCCTCATAGTCGGTGCGCACGCCCTCGCGCCAGAACCGCGTGTACCGGCTCAGCAGCGGGAAGGGCAGCGGATCCGCGGCGGACGCGAGCGCCGGGGCGGTCATCGCCTCCCGCAGCTGCACGGAAGGTCGGGCGGGAAGGGGGATCCGTTCCCGCGCCCCATCGAGAGCCCGGGACAGCTTGATGGGCAGGACGGCGCGAGCAGCTGCCTCCGGGCCGACGCCATGCTCATCCTCAGCATCGACCTCGAGTCCCCACGCAGTGCGCAGCGGCGATGTCATCTCCACGATTCGGTCCCTCAGCTCAAGGCTCCATCCGATTGCCCGACTCCTCCCGCTCGTTCCTCGCAGTTCGTCGTCAGGCGAAAGGCAGCACCAGCTGTTCGAAGCGCTCGGCGATGATCTTCGCGGACTCGTCGGCCGGGGTGGCCCAGACGTCCTCGTTGAAGATCTCGACCTCGATGTCGCCGGTGTAGCCGGCGGCCTTGATCATGCGGGTGATCGACGGGAAGTCGATGAAGCCGTCGCCCATGTAGCCGCGGGAGTTCAGCGGCTCCGCGGCCAGCGGCAGGTTCCAGTCGCACACCTGGTAGCTGAACAGGCGATCCGCTGCCGCGGCACGCTGGATGGCGCGCTCGAGATACGGATCCCACCACACGTGATAAGTGTCCACGACGACACCTGCGGCCGCGCTGCCGGACGCTTCAGCGATGTCGAGGGCCTGGTCGATGGTGGAGACCACGGCGCGGTCCGCGGCGAACATCGGGTGCAGCGGTTCGATGGACAGCGTCACCCCGCGCTCGGCGGCATAGGGGGCGAGCTCGGCGACGGCCTCGGTGACCCGGGTCCGGGCGCCGATGATGTCCTTGTCCGCCTTGTCCACTCCGCCGACGACGAGCACCAGGGTGGGCGCTCCGAGTGTGGCGGTCTCGTCGATCGCGCGACGGTTGTCCGTCAGCGCCGCCTCCCTGTCGACCTCGGCGGAGGCGGTGAGGAAGCCGCCGCGGCACAGGCTGCTCACGCGCAGCCCCGCATCGTCGACCCGGCGCCGCAGGGCATCCAGCCCGACCTCCGCGACGTCCTGGCGCCACAGACCCACCGCGTCGATCCCCCGGGCGGTCGTGGCCTCGAGGAAGTCCTGGAGCGGGGTGGTGCGGAAGCTCCAGCGATTCAGGGACAGGCGCGGGGTCCCGGTGCCGAGCCGCGCGGAGGGCGAGGTAAGGGAGGGTGAGGTGGTCATGCGGCATCTCCGTTCGAGGTGGTTCCATCGGCCGCGATCTCGTAGCCGGCCTGGCGCAGCATGCCGTGCCAGCGTTCGGCGGCCAGCGCAGGTTGCTCAAGATTGCCGGTGGTGGCGGCGAGCTCGATGGTGCGCGAGAGGTGCGGGAGGCTGCGGGCCGAGTGCATGCCGCCCACCATGACGAACGCCTGCTGGTGGCCGTTGAGCCAGGCCAGGAAGGCGACCCCGGTCTTGTAGTGGGGGGTGGGGGCGGAGAAGATGTGGCGGCCCAGCTCCTCTGAGGCGTCCAGGATCCGCGAGGCCTCGGCTGGATCGCCCGCATCCAGCGCCTGCACTGCGGCGGACGCGGCGGGAGCGGTCGCGGCGAAGGCACCCAGCAAAGCGTCGGAGTACTTCCCGAGCACCTGCTCTCCCCCGGTATCGGCGGTGAAGGTGCCGTCGCCCACGATGAGGTGGGAGAAGTGGAAGTCGTCCCCGGTGAGCATCCGCACGCCCTCGGGGAGCCGCTCGCGCACCGCGATCTCTGCGGCGTCATCCAGCAGGCTCATCTTCACCCCGCGGATCTTCGCGGGATCCGCCTCGATGATGCGCAGCATCGTCTCTGCAGCGTCCGCGCTCGTCGAACTGCCGAAGTAGCCCTCGAGCTGCGGATCGAACACGGTGCCCAGCCAGTGCAGCACGACAGGTGCGGTGGCCGCGTCGAGCACCCGGCGGTAGACGTCCTCGTACTCGGCCGCGGTCGTCGCGGCGCGCGCGAGGTGGCGGCTGGCCATCAGCACAGCGCCGGCGCCGGTGGCCTCGGTGGCGCGAAGCTGTTCGATATAGGCCTCGGTGATCTCGTCCAGGCTGAGCTCATGCTCGCTGCGCTGGTCGGTGTTGACCCCGGCGACCACCAGATCGCTCACTGTCGCACCGGCCGGGAACACGGCGGAGATCTCCGGATCCGCGAGCGCGGCGCGGGCGGCGTCGGCCGTGCGAGTGATGAGCTCGCGGGTCGCGACCGGATCCAGGCCCATGTTGCGCTGGGCGGTGTCCATCGCGTCGGCCACCCCGAGCCCGCGGGACCACATCGTGCGGCGGAAGGCGAGCGTGGCATCCCAGTCGATGTCCGCCGGGGCGCCGGGGGTGTTGTCCCCGTGCACCTGCGGGACCACGTGCACCGCCGCATAGACCACGCGGGAGCGCAGCGGCGCGGTCGGCGTGGCGAAGGCGGGCGCGCCGGCGAGCGGTATCGAGCGCAGCGCACCGCCCTCATCCAGCAGTGTCAGCTGCAGGTCACTCACGGCGCTCACACCTCCGTCAGCGGGTCGAGCGCGATCCGACGACCCTCGGCGGAGCTGGTGAGCCCGGCCTCGGCGAGGCGCACGCCCCGAGCGCCCGAGAGGAAGTCGAAGGGGTACTCGCGACCCTCAACATAGTGGCGCAGGAAGTCCTCCCACTGCACCTTGAAGCCGTTGTCGAACTGCTCGTTGTCCGGCACCTCGATCCAGTCGGCCCGGTAGTCGTGGCCGTCCTTGACATCGGGGTTCCACACGGGCTTCGGGGTCGCCTCGCGCGGCTGGATGCGCGCGCCGTGCAGGCCGACGACGGCGCTGCCCTTCGTGCCGTCGACCTGGAACTCGACGAGCTCATCGCGGTGGACGCGCACATCCCAGCTGGAGTTCATCTGCACCACGGTGCCGCCCTCGAGGCGGAAGACGCCGTAGGCCGCGTCGTCGGCGGTCGCGACGTACTCCTGGCCCTTCTCATCCCAGCGCTTCCCGATGTGGGTGGCGGTCTGGGCGTAGACGTCCTCGATGCGGCCGAACAGCTCCTCGATGACGTAGTTCCAGTGGGGGAACATGTCCGCGACGATGCCGCCGCCGTCCTCGCTGCGGTAGTTCCAGGAGGGGCGCTGCGCCTGCTGCCAGTCCCCCTCGTAGACCCAGTAGCCGAACTCGCCGCGCACGGAGAGGATCTCGCCGAAGAAGCCGGAGTCGATCAGGCGGCGCAGCTTGAGCAGGCCGGGCAGGTAGAGCTTGTCGTGGACGACGCCGTTGACGGTGCCGTGCTCCTTGGCGAGTGTCGCGAGCTCGAGCGCGTCCTCGAAGGACTCCGCCGTGGGCTTCTCGGTGTAGATCGCCTTGCCGGCGGCGATCGCCTTCTTGAGGTTCGCGACCCGCAGGTTCGTCACCAGCGCGTCGAAGTAGACCTCATAGTCGGGGTTCGCGAGCGCCTCATCGACGTCGGTCGTCCACTTCGTCAGGCCGTGCTTCTCGGCCACTCCGCGCAGCTTCTCCTCGTTGCGCCCGACCAGTAGCAGGTCCGGCAGGAGGCGGTCGCCGTCAGCGAGCTCCACGCCACCCTGCTCCTGGATGGCGAGCAGGGACCGCACCAGGTGCTGGCGATAGCCCATCCGCCCCGTGGCGCCGTTGACAATGATCCCGATCCTGCGTGTAGCCATGCTGCTGCTCCCTGGTGTCCCGTGGCCCGCGAGCTTCGATGCCCGACGGCAACCGCTTTCCTTTCGTCCATTAGATCATGGTGTCGACCACTGGGCAAGCCCTTGCCTGCGCTCGCGCGCCCCGCCCCACCCCGCTGCCACCTGGGCGCCCCACCTGGGCATCCCTGCCCGGAGCCCGCCGCGGAGCCCTGCGAGGCGGCAACATCGGGCAAGGAGTGGCTCCGCTCGCAGCAGTGCCCGTAGGAACATCGGTACAGCGGTCTCTCCGGGGATGCGGTCGACGACGGCGCATCGGGTGGGCAGGCCCAGCTCATCCCGCGCCCCATGAAAGGCACCCTCCGTGACCTCTCCCCTCGCCCTCCACCGCCAGGGCCCCGCCGAGCGCTGGCTCGAAGCTCTCCCCCTGGGCAACGGGCGCCTCGGCGCGATGATCTGGGGCGATCCCGATGCCGCCCGGTTCTCGCTCAACGAATCCACCCTGTGGTCCGGCGGGCCCCAGACGGATGCTCCGCACCGCACCGGCCGCCGCGAGGCCGGAGCGGCCCTGGCCCGTTCCCGTGCCCTGTTCGAGAACGGCGACGTGCCCGCGGCCCAGCAGGAGATCGAGCACCTGGGTGCGTCATGGTCGCAGGCATATCTGCCGGTCGGCGACCTGTGCGTGCGTTTCGAGGGCATCGGGGAGGCCGGCTCTCCCGCTGCCGTGCCCGCTGTTCTGGCGGAGCGGATCCTGGACCTCGAGCACGCCGAGCACCGGGTGCTGGGCGAGTCCGGGGAGCAGCTGAGCTTCATCAGCCGGGCCGACGAGGTCCTCGTCCACACCGCACCCTGCCCCGACGGCGCAGTCCCGTCCCTCGAGTTCACCTCTCCCCTGGTCGAGGAGCGTCGCGAGGCCAGCGCCGACGGGCTCACGATCCTGCTGCGCGCCCCGTCGGACATCCCCGCCGGGCAGTTCCGACGCGAGCAGGAGGTCGCCTGGGAGAGCGCCGGGGCCAGCCGTGCGGCGGTCGTGGTGCGCTGGCAGGTGCAGCACGAGCGCCTGCTGTTGGTCTGCGCAGTGGCCACCACCTGGCAGGGCCTCGGGCAGGCTCCGGACAGAGACGTGCAGGAGGCCATCGACGAGGCGTCGGCACAGGCGGAGTCGGCTCTCGCCCGCGGTGAGGACGAGCTGCACCGGCGCCATCGCGCCACCCCGCTGCCGGGCGCCGGCGAGGTCGCGCTCGAGCTGAGCGGCTCCCCCGAGGCGGAGCTGCTCGCCACCAGCTTCGCCTACGGCCGCCATCTGCTGGCCTCCGCCTCACGACCCGGGCTCCCGCCCGCGAACCTGCAGGGCTTGTGGAACGCGCGCCTCGAGGCACCGTGGTCCTCGAACTACACGGTGAACATCAATCTCGAGATGAATCACTGGGCGGCCGGCGTCGCCCAGGTGCCGGAGGCCGCCGCGGCGCTCGAGCAGTACGTGGCGATGCTGCGCACCGCCGGGCAGGAGACCGCGCGCCGGCTCTACGGGGCCGACGGCTGGACGGTGCACCACAATTCCGATCCCTGGGGGTACACCGATCCGGTGCGGGGCGAGCCCTCCTGGTCGACCTGGCCGATGGGCGGGCTATGGCTCGAACGGGAGCTGGACTCCCTGGCGAGCTTCAGCGGACGCGACGCGGTCGAGATCGCCCGCGACCGCTTCCCGGCGCTCAAAGAGGCGGTCTCCTTCGCACTCTGCCTGCTCCATGAGAGCGCCGACGGCCATCTGGCCACCTTCCCCTCGACCTCGCCGGAGAATCTCTGGCTCACCGACGGGGCCACGCCCGGTGGCGCCGCGGTCAGCCTCAGCGAGGGCACCGGGATGGACCGATGGCTGCTGCACGAGTGCGCCCAGCACCTGCTGGAGGCCGCGGCGCTGCTGGGCCAGGAGCAGGATCCGGTGGTGCAGCGCACAGCCTCGGCGCTCGCGCTGGTGCCGGGCCCGAGGATCGGGGCCGACGGCCGTCTGCTCGAGTGGCATCGCGATGGTCTCGCCGAGGCCGAACCGCATCACCGGCACGTCTCCCACCTGGGCTTCCTCTACCCCGGCAACGGCCCGGTCGATTCGCGGACGGAGCAGGCCGTGGCCCGCTCCCTCGAAGCCCGCGGAGACGACGCCACCGGCTGGTCCCTGGTGTGGAAGGCCTGCCTCTGGGCACGCCTGCATCGAGGAGATCGGGTGCAGGCCCTGCTCGAGCTGTACCTGCGCCCCGCCGAGACCGCCGACGGCGAGCGCAGCGGCCTCTACCCGAACCTGTTCTCCGCCCATCCGCCGTTCCAGATCGACGGGAACCTCGGCATCGTCGCAGCCCTCGCCGAATGCCTGCTGCAGAGCCATCGCAGGGAGATCGAGCTGCTCCCGGCGCTGCCACCGGTGATGGCCGACGGGTCCGTGCGCGGGCTGCTCGCCCGCCCCGGTGTCGCGGTGGACATGGCGTGGAGCGACGGCGCTCTCACCTCTGTCCAGCTGCAGGCGACGGGCCCGGGAGCGCTCGGCACGCACCGGGTGCGCTGCGGGAACCGGGTGGTGAGCGTCCGGTTGACCGGGATGGAGCCGGTGGAGCTCAATGCCGCCGCCCTGCACAGCCCGCGGACGTCTGAGGTCGCGGAAGTCTGACACCATGGCGCCGGCTGCGGATCCCGGCGAGGGAAGGACCGCGAGCCTGCTGTCGACAGAAGGTGCGTGATGCTGTGAAGGCACGAGGACAGGGTCGAGCGGTGCTGCGCGGTCGGGCGGTGCTGAGCCGTCGAGGGTTCGCGGGGGTCGTCGGACTCACGGCGCTCGCGATGACCGGGACCCTCGGCGCCTGCACCGACGAGGAGGACGGGCAGCTCCGCATCGACGTCGTCGACGCCGCCCCCGCCTCGACCGTGCTGCCCGGCGAGGATCTCGTCCAGACCGCGCTCGCCCTCAGCTCCGCCCTGTTCGCGGCAGCCAATGCGGTCGTGGTCGCGACCCCGCAGACTCTCGCAGCACTCGCTCCCGTGAGCGCCTCCACCGGCATGCCGCTGCTGGTCGGCACCGGCCAGGGCGTCAGGGAGGAGATCTCTCGGCTCGGGGCCGTCGCCGTGGTGACCGCGAGCGGCACGGACCTCAGCGCGCTCGATGACGGGTTGGAGATCGTCGAGGACGATCCCGCGGCGCAGGATGACCCGGATCTGCCCGAGCTCAGCAGGTCCGGGCCGAGCGTCGCGGTGACCCTGCTCGTGGACCCCGAGGCAGCACTTCCCACCCAGGTCCTCGCATCGGCCGTCATCCAAGCCGTCGGCGGCAGCCTCGCCGAGATCCCCGGCGGGGTGCTCGGCCGCAGCAGCGAGACGATCGCGGCGGTCGCGGAGGCGGCGGGCGAGGATCCGGCCACCGGCGTGCTCGCACTCGGGGCGAGCTTCGGCGCGGCCGACGACTGGCCCGCCGCCCTCGAACGGACGCTCCGCACCCCGCAGCTGCCGGGCGGCGGCCACACCGCTTTCCCAGACCGGCGGATGATCGCCGCCTACGGCTCCCCCGGCGTCCCCTCGCTCGGAATCCTCGGCGAGCAGGAGATGCCGGAGGCGATCACGCGGATCCAGGAACTCGCCGCGGAATACGCGGGCCTCACCGGGGAGCCGGTGATCCCGGCCTTCGAGATCATCACCACCATGGCCTCCTCGGAGCCGGGCGGGGATGGCGACTACTCCACCGAGCGAGATCCCGAGCTGCTGCGCGAATGGGTCGAGGCAGCCGGCGAGGCCGGGGTCTATGTGGTGCTGGACCTGCAGCCCGGCACGACGGACTTCCTCACCCAGGCGCGTCTCTACGAGGACTTGCTGACCGCACCTCACGTGGGCCTGGCGCTGGATGCGGAATGGCGGCTCGAAGCCGGACAGAAGCACCTCGCACAGATCGGATCGGTCTCCGCGGCCGAGGTCAACGAGGTCGCCGAGTGGCTGGCCGCCCTCACTGCCGAGCACAGCCTCCCGCAGAAGCTCCTGATCCTCCACCAGTTCAGCCTGTCCATGATCAGCGACCGGCAGGACATCGACACCTCCCACCCGGAGCTGGCGATCACCCTGCATGCCGACGGCCATGGGGCGCCCGGGGACAAGCTCGAGACCTGGCGGGCCCTGCAACGGGATCTGCCGGAGGGGATCTTCATGGCGTGGAAGAACTTCTACGACGAGGACTCCCCCATGTTCACTCCGGAGCAGACCTACGAGGTCGAGCCCCGGCCCTGGTTCGTCTCGTACCAGTGAGCGTGTACCGGTGAGCGGCACGCGGCGCCATAGGGTGAAGGGTGCGATAGGGCGCGTCCGGGCCCGAGAATAGAAGCATGCAGCGTTCCAGGATCCTCATCATGGGAGCCAGCGGCTCCGGGACGACGACGCTCGCGCGCGCCCTGGCCGATCGCTGGGCTGTGCCCCATGCCGATGCGGATGACTACTTCTGGCTCCCGTCCAGCCCGCCCTACACCCGGAAGCGGCCCGCAGCAGATCGGATTGCTCTCATGGAGGCCATCTTCGTGCCGCGTGAGGCGTGGGTGCTGTCCGGCTCGCTGCTCGGCTGGGGGGAGAGCGTCGTGGCACAGTGCGATGCCGTCGTGTTCCTGACTCTTGATCCGGAGGAGCGCCTGCGCAGGCTCGAGACCCGCGAAGCAGTCCGGCGAGCGGGACAGAGCTTCGATCCCGCTGCCTGGGAGGAGTTCCGGAACTGGGCTCGCAGCTACGACGATCCGTCCTTCACCGGGCGCAGCCGGGGAGGCCATGAAGCGTGGCTCGAGTCCCTGGAGAAGCCGCTGCTGCGTCTGGACAGCGCCCTGCCCGGAACTCGGCTCGTCGACGCGGTGCTCGCCTGGGACCAGTGCTGACCTCTCCTGCTCAGCCGGCCCGCAGGTGCGCGAGGAGCAGACCGATCGGGATGCTCACCACGGTCAGCACGAGCACCGCCCGATAGGTCCACGACGCCCAGACCGGGCCCTTCGCGCCGCGGCCGACGGCACGGATCATCAGCACTATCGTCACCACGAGCAGCAGCCCGCCGACATCGACGATCCACGGCGACGAGAGCATCGTCCCGACGATCACCGCGAGGCACCCCAGGTTCCAGGTCAGCAGCTCAGCCCGGAGCATGCCGGGCGAGGGACGCCGCGCCGCGAGGGCGTGCTGGGACACGCCGAGACCTGCCTGCAACACACCGCCGACGAGCACCTGGAAGGCCGCAGCCCAGGAACCGTGCTCGAGCGCGAGCGGGCCCGTCACCGCGGCGACCAGCCCTCCCGTGATCACCCAGACGCCGGCGATCACACGAAAGGGCAGATCCTCCCGAAGGGGTGTCCCCTTCGCGGGCCCGGAGTCGACATGGTCGGTCATGTCGACCATTCTCTCGCGTCTGCGAGGGGCGGCTGGGGCGGGCTGGGGGCAAGCTGTCGAGGCCCGCCGGATCGCTACCGGCCGGATCACTACCGGCCTGGCTCCTCCATCCGGATCGCTGTCGGCCTGGCCCCTCCATCCAGATCACTACCGACCTGGGCCCCCCGGCCTGCCCCCTCCCCCAGCTGTGCCGCCACGCGGCCCTCACCGTTCCTCCCCACAGCAGGGTTATCCACATTTCCTCCCGCCATACGACAGCATTTCCGAATGTCATCTCTCCTCCACACTGCCGGGTTATCCACAAAATCCACAATTGCGCCTCCGGCCCTAGCGGGAAGGCGTCCCTTGGCGTAAAATATTGAGAAGAGAAGGAAAGTTGAACGCGATGCTTGATGCACAGCTTCCGAACGTGCAAGAACGACCGAGAAAGGGGCGGGGAATGTCTTCCACCATGGAAACACGGCCGCCCCGAGGCTCCGCCGCCTCCGGCAAGAAGGCAGCTGGCCAGTCCTTGCAGGAAGCCTCCGAACCCGCCCGAGAGACGGAGCCCCCGCGCACGCCGGTCCGCGCCCGTAAGCCGCTGGATCCGGAGGGCTTCGCCGCGCACGCCTGGTGCGAGCCAGGGTCTCTCGAGGTCCATGCGGCGCAGGAACTCTTCGCCACGCATCATGAGGAAGCCCGCGGCTACGCAGAGCGACTGCGCAAGCTTGCGACGCTCTGGGACGACACGGATGGCGCGGATGACGACGGAGACACCTACGCGATCCTCGTCGCCGATGCGCGTCGAGTCACCCTGGACCAGGCTCGGTCGCTGCTCCGGGATGCCTGCACCGCCGTCACCTCCCTCCCACGCACCCTCGCACGCCTCGAAGCCGGACACCTCCCTGTCGCCTGGTTCGAGCAGCTGCTGCGCCGCGTGCGTCGTCTCACCTCCGACCAGTGTTGGCAGGTCGATGAGCGGGTGGCGGACTGGGATCTCGAGAACATCAGCTGCGATCGGTTCTCTCGGGAGCTCGGGAAGCTGATCGCCTGGTTCGGCACGACTGCCGTGCGGTCCACGCCTGCCGAGCAGCGCGACGTCGCCCTCGAGGTGAATCCGGAGCATGACGGCACCGCCCGCCTCGGGATCACCGGGCCTGTCCACGAGATCATCGCCCTCTCCCACCGCCTCGACGCCGCCGCGCGTGCTGTCCAGAACGACCAGCGCCATGCCCTCGAGGAAGGTCGCCCCGTCCCCTTCGACATCGATGGCGACGCCGCCCGCGACGGCCACCATCTGACCCTCGCGGCCCTGCGCTATGCGATCCTCACCCGCACCATGCTCGACACCGGGGGCATCGAAGTCCCGGGGAGTCGACTTCGGCTCAACGTCGTCGTCCCCGCAATGACGCTGCTCGGCGAATCAGAGGCCCCCGGAACGATCGACGGAACGATCCCGCTGCCCGCGTCGATGGCCCGCCACCTCGCGGCTGGCGAAAGCACCTGGTACCGAATTCTCACCGAACCCGCCAAAGGCGCCTTCCTCCCACTGCATCCCACACGATATTCGCCCACGCCTTCGATGCAAGAGCATCTGCGCCTCCTCGATCCCGTATGCGGGCTCTTCGCGGTTCATGGTGAATGACCCTGCTGTAGCGGGTATTCACGCTAC